>CALEOJ010000251.1 GCA_937910425.1 uncultured candidate division WPS-2 bacterium | reverse complement strand
GCGCTTCGAGCCCGCCGACGACCCCGTAGGCGCCGTCGTACGCGCCGCCGTCGCGCACGGTGTCGAGATCCGATCCGCACTGGACCGGCGGGCCGACCGCGCGGCCGTCGAGTCGCGCGAAAACGTTGCCCGCGCGGTCCTGTTCGACGTGCAGGCGGTCGCCGCGCGCCCACGTAGCGAACCGCTCGCGCGCGCGACGCTCCGGCACGGTGAACAGCGCGCGGTCGATCCCCGCGGCGGTCGCGCCGATGGCTGCGAGTTCGGCGAGCCGCTCGTGCAGCGTCATACTTCGGTCGCGGCCGCGGCGTCGAGCCGGGCGAGGTACGCGCTGCGCGTCGATTCGTCGATGAAAGACGCCTCGAAGCTGTTCCGCGCCAGCCGGACGAGGGCGCTCGGCGGGAGCGCGAGCGCCTCCGCGACGGCGGCGAAATTGTCGCCGACGTAGCCGCCGAAATAGGCGGGGTCGTCGGAGTTGATCGTCGCGACCAGGTCTTCGTCGAGCATGCGCGGGAGCGAGTGGTCGCGGAGCGTGTCGAAGACGCGCAGCTTCACGTTCGAGAGCGGGCACACCGTCAGCGGCATGCGCTCCTCGCGGAGCCGCGCGATCAGCGCCGGATCCTCGAGGCTGCGGACGCCGTGATCGACCCGCGATACCTTGAGCACATCGAGCGCCTCCCACACGTAGGCCGGCGGACCTTCCTCACCGGCGTGCGCGACCGTCTTCCAGCCCTGCGCGAGCGCGCGTTCGAAGACGCGCCGGAACTTCGCCGGCGGGTGGCCGACCTCGGCCGAGTCGAGCCCGACCGCGACGATCCGCTCGCCGAACGGCAGCGCCGCTTCGAGCGTCGCCATCGCCGACTCGGCGCTCTGGTCGCGCAGGAAGCACATGATCAGCTTCGTCGTGATCCCGTGGCGCCGCTCGCTCTCGCGCACCGCCGACCACAGCCCGTCGATCACCGTCTCGAACGGGATCCCGCGCGCGGTGTGCGCCTGCGGGTCGAAAAAGATCTCGGCGTGCACGACACCCTGCTCGCGAGCGCGCGCAAAGTACGCCTCCGCCACCTCGGCGAAATCGCGCTCGGTCCGCAGCACGTTCATCGCCGCGTAGTACAGATCGAGGAACGACTGCAGGTCGGTGAACTCGTAGGCCCGGCGCAGAGCATCCACCGACGGATACGGGAGCGTCACGCGGTTCCGCTCCGCCATCGCGAAGATGAGCTCCGGCTCGAACGTCCCCTCGATGTGCAGGTGGAGTTCCGCCTTCGGAAGCGCATAGGGGTTCGACACCATCACGCCTGTGCCGGATGGGTGGCGATCCAGTGGCGTGCGATGTCGATGCGGCGGCAGATCCACACGTCTTCGAACGACATCATATGGTCGAGGAAACGCTCGAGGGCGGCGGCACGGCCCGGCCGCCCGGCCAATCGCGTGTGCAATCCGACCGACATCATCTTCGGCGCGGTTTTCCCTTCGCGGTAGAGGACGTCGAACGCATCCTTGAGGTAGTGGAAGAACCCCTCCCCCGACGTAAAGCCGGGCGCGACGGAGAACTTCATGTCGTTGTTGTCGAGCGTATACGGGATCACGAGGTGCGGCTTGCCGGCGACGCGGGTCCAATACGGCAGATCGTCGTTGTACGCGTCCGAGTCGTAGAGAAACCCGCCCTCTTCGACAACGAGGCGGCGCGTGTTGACCGAGGGTGCGTAGCGGCAGTACCACCCGTACGGCCGCGTCCCGGTCGTCCGCGCGATCGATGCGACCGCACGCTTCATCTGCGCGCGCTCTTCGTCCTCGGCCATGTTCTGAAAGCCGATCCAGCGCCAGCCGTGCGAGCAGACCTCGTAGCCCGCGTCGCGGATCGCGGCGGCGGCCTCCGGATTCCGTTCGAGGGCCAGCGCCGCGCCGAACACGGTGATCGGAAGGTCGCGTTCCCGGAACATCCGCATCAGCCGCCAGAAACCGGCACGGCTGCCGTACTCGTAGACCGACTCGACGATCAGGTCGCGCTTCCCCGGCCCCAGCGTGGCGCCCGGAACTTCGGTCAGGTACATCTCCGAGGACTCGTCGCCCTCGCCGATCGCGTACTCCGAGCCTTCCTCGTAGTTCATCACGATCTGCACGGCGAGCCGCGCGCCGCCCGGCCACTTCGGATCGGGCGGCGTCGCGCCGTAGCCGACGAAGTCACGCGGATGTTGTTCCATTGCGGAGAAAGAGACGGCTCAGCGAGCCCGTCTTCCTCCTACGGCTTGGACCAGACAGCCGTTCCGGCGGCGTTGCGCACGTCCATTCCGATTCGGCCCGACGCGTATCCGCCCATCACGATGCGCGACGTGCCGGCGTTGTCCTTCATCACGAGGTAGGGCGAGACGTCATCGGTGGTGAGGTATGCACGAGCCTTGCCGTCGCTTCCGTAGAACGACGTTTCCGGGAGGCCCTTGTCGCCGATGAACGCCGCCGCGCGGATCACGTCGCTCGCGTCGCGGATGACGAACTCGCCGTTCTGCGTGTCGGATGCGAGGAACATCTCGGCACGCCGCTTCCCGGCCCTGTCGAACTGGCGGAGCACGGGACGGTCGCTCAGCAGGTACATCGCCTCCCGAATCGCACCCGAGGAGTCGTACAGGTCGAGCGAAGGGTACCGGTCCTTGTCGATCCCGATGTCGCTGCGTATCGTGCGCGTGACGTCACGGACCACGAGCCCCGTCGCGGACAGCGTCGCCGTGTTGCCGGCGGCGTCGCGGACGACCAGTGGGGTCGACGCCGGCGCTTGCGCCGTGGCGAGCGCCAGCGCGAGCGCACCGAGCGCGAAGACACGGTCGCGGCGCGCGGTACGTTCCAGCCGTGCGATGCGCTCGGTGAGCGCACTCTCGCTCACGGCGCCTTCCACAGCACGGTGTTCGAGGCGTTGCGGATGTCGAGACCGATGGTGCCGTCCTTGTAGCCGCCGGCGTAGACGCGGGTCGTCCCGGCGTTGTCGCGCATCACCAGGTACGGCGAGTCGTCATCGGTCGAGAAATAGGCGCGCAGCTTTTCGTCGGACCCGTACAGGCCGAGCTGCGGATCGCCGCCGGTCGTGCGGAAGAGCGCGAGCCGCAGTTTCTCGTTCGCGTCGTTGAGCAGCAGCTCGCCGTCGTTACTCGCGTCGAGCCGAATCTCCGCGCGGCGTTTCCCGGCACTGTCGAACTGTCGCAGCACCGGCAACTCGTTGAGCAGGTACATCGACTCGCGCAGCCGGCCGGCCGAGTCGCCGAGATCGACCGACGGACGATTGTCCGCGTCGATCCCGATGAAGGCGCGCTCGTGCCCCGCGGCGTCGCGTACGGTGAGCCCTTTGCCGGACAGCGTCGCGCTGCTGCCGGAGCTATCGCGAATCACGACCGGCGTCGCCCCCGGACCCGGGGCCTGCGCGGTCGCGAGCGCCAGCAAAGCGACGGCGAGGACAATCGCGCGATCGCGGCGGCTGGATGACTCGAGTCGCGTGACGCGCGCGACGAGATCGGGTGCTAAAGTACGCTCCACGGCAACCTCCCACCGGACCGAGTTCGCGCCGGACGCGCCTCATCGGTCGGTACCGGACATTCCGGGGAAGCGGCAACCGCTTCCTTCGCGGCGATCAGGTCTCCGCGGGTTTCGCGATCGAACGCGCGGGGTTCCCGACGAGCTTGTCGCCCGCTTCGGCGTCGCGAATCACCACGGTCCCCGCGCCGGTGACGACGTTGTCCCCGATCGTGACCGGCGCGACGAGCGTGTTGTTCGACCCGATCTTCACGTCGGCGCCGATCTTCGTGCGATTCTTCTGCACGCCGTCGAAGTTGGCGGTGATCGTTCCGGCGCCGATATTGGAGCGCGGTCCAACCGAGGAGTCACCGAGGTACGCGAGATGGTTCGCCTTGACACCCGCGGCCAAGTCGGACTTCTTCACCTCGACGAAGTTGCCGATCCGCACGTCCGGCCCCAATGTCGCGCCGCCGCGCAGCTGCGCGTACGGACCGACCCACACGCGGTCGCCCAGCGTGGAGTCGACGACGACGCTCTCGGTGACGGTGACGTCGTCACCGAGCGACGCGCCGACGAGCCGGCTGTGCGGGCCGATGCGGCAGCGCGCACCGATGCGCGTCGTTCCGGCGATCGCGGTGCCCGGGTAGATCGTCGTGTCGGCGCCGATGACCAGCTCCGGGACGAGGTACGTCGTGGCCGGGTCGACGATCGTCACCCCGGCGCGCATGTGCTCTTCGCACAGGCGGCGGTTCACGATGCTGCGCGCATCGGCCAGCTCGACGCGATCGTTCACGCCGAGAACGCTGCGGTAGTCGGCGACGGGGACCGGCGCGACGCGGCGGCCGGCGGCGATCAGCAGCTCGACGGTGTCGGTGAGGTAGTACTCGCCCTGCGCGTTTTCGTTGCCGACCCGGGCGATCGTCTCGCGGAGCATCGGCTCGCTAAAGGCGTAGATCCCCGCGTTCATCTCGTCGACCGCCAGCTGCTCGGGCGTGCAATCCTTGGCTTCCACGATCCGCTCCACAGCCTGCCCTGAGCCAGCCGAAGGGTCGCTGCGCACGATCCGGCCGAAGCCCGACGGGAGCGGCATCCGCGCCGTCACGAGCGCGAGCGCGGTGCCGGCGTCCGGATCGACCGCGGCCTGCACGTCTTCGAAGATCGTGCGGTCGACGAGCGGCATGTCGCCGTACGCAACGACGACGCAGCCGCCGCGCGGCTCGATCGCCTCGAGGGCGATCTTGACCGCGTGACCGGTGCCGAGCTGCTCGGGCTGCACGACGGTCCGCACCTCGAACGGTGCGAGCAATGGGTCGAGCTCGGGGTTCGTGACGACGACGATCTCGTCGACGCCGGCCGCGCGCAGCGCGCTGAGCACCCACCACAGCATCGGCCGGCCGCACAGGTCGTGGAGCACCTTCGGGCGCGCCGACTTCATGCGCGTCCCCTTGCCGGCGGCGAGAACGATCGCGCGCGCGCTCACGTGGGCACCGCTGCGTAGTCGTACGAGAACGGGATCGCCTGCCACTCCTTCTGCTCTTTGTTCGTGACCCCGCCGACGGCGTCGAGCGCGAACCGGAACCGCTCGCGGCAGATGTCTCGCCCCAGCAGCTCCATCGAGTCGAACAGCGGGAGCGCCGTGGCACTGCCGGTCATCGCGACATAGAAGACGCGCGAGAGATCGCGAAACTTCACGCCCAGCGTCTCGCCCACGCCTTTGAGGACGCGCTCGACGGTTGCCATGTCGAACGTGTGCTCCGCGTCGAGCCGCCACATCGCGAGTGCCAGCGCCTTGCGGATCTGTTCCGGCGGCAACTTCGTGCCGGCGAACGAGTCCTTCGTCACCTCGACGCGGCCCGCGAACAGGTACGCCGTGCTCGGAACGACGTCGCTGAGCCGCGCGACGCGGCTGCGTGCGAGCTCGGCGATGCGATCGACGCGCTCCCGGTCGAATCCCCATGCGAGCGTGCGCGCCACGAGCTCCCCGGCCGTCAGCGCGCGGAGATACTGACCGTTGAGCCAGTCGAGCTTCACGGTGTCGAAGACCGGTCCGCCGAGCGAGATCTTCACTAGGTCCAGCCGTCGCGTCAGATCGTCGACGCCGAAGATTTCGCGGCCTTCGGGGGCTGGGGCCAGCAGCAGCCCGAGAAAGTTCAAGAGCGCCTCCGGCAAGTAGCCCATGCGCTGGTAGAACAGGATCCCGGTCGGGTTCTTCCGTTTGCTGAGCTTCGACTTGTCGGGATTGCGCAGCAGCGGCAAGTGCATCAGCACCGGCGGCTCCCAGCCGAAGTACCCGTAGAGCAGCAGGTGCTTCGGCGCCGACGGCATCCACTCTTCACCGCGGATCACGTGCGTGATCTCCATCAGGTGATCGTCGACCACGTTCGCGAGATGGTATGTCGGCAGGCCGTCGGATTTCAGCAGCACCTGCATGTCGACGGTCGCATACTCGTACGGCACCGGACCGCGCGCGAGGTCGTTCACCACGCAGACCCCCGTCTCGGGGATCTTCATGCGCACGACGTATGACTCGCCGGCCGCGGCGCGCTCCGCCGACTCGCCGGCCGGTACCGCGACGCAGTGACCGTCGTACTTCTGCGGGATGCCGGCGGCACGCTGGGCCGCGCGCATCGCTTCAAGGCGCTCGGGGGTGCAGAAGCAGCGGAATGCGTCGCCCTGCAACAGCAACTGCTCGGCGTAGCGGCGGTAGATCTCCGAGCGTTCGCTCTGCCGGTAGGGGCCGTGCGGGCCGCCGACGTCGGGGCCCTCATCCCACGACAGGCCGGTCCAGCGCAGCGCCGCCAGGATCGCATGCTCGGACTCGGGCGTCGAGCGCGCTTGATCGGTATCCTCGATGCGCAGCAGAAAATCGCCGCCCTGCTGCTTCGCAAAGCAATAGTTCACCAGGGCGACGTAGGCCGTGCCCACGTGCGGACCGCCCGTCGGGGACGGCGCGACGCGCGTCCGCACGCGACGCGCGCCGGTCGGGGAAGCGCTCACCCTAACCGGCCAGTTCGCGTCGTTTGCCGCACTCGCGCTCGACGAACGCGATGATCTCCGAGAGCGGGGCGCCGGGCGTGAAGATCTCGCGCACGCCGATCCGCTTGAGCTCCGCGGCGTCGTCGGGCGGGATCGTTCCGCCGCCGAAAAACACGATGTCTGCCGCGCCCTGCTCCTTCAGCTGCTCGACGACCAGCGGGAAGAGCGTCATGTGCGCGCCCGAGAGGATCGAGAGGCCGATCCCGTCGGCGTCTTCCTGGATCGCCGTCTGGACGATCTGTTCGGGCGCCTGGAAGAGACCCGTATAGATCACCTCCATCCCGGCGTCGCGCAGCGCACGGGCGATCACCTTGGCGCCGCGGTCGTGTCCGTCGAGCCCCGCCTTCGCGACGATGACCCGCAGCGGCCGAGCCGGTGCGTTCGTAGCCGGCATCAGAACTGCGTATTCTCCGTGTAGCGGCCGTAGACGCTCACCATCGCGTCGACGATCTCGCCCTCGGTGGCGACCGCTTTGACGCAGTCGATCAGGTACGGCATGACGTTGTCGCTCCCCGCGCAGGCGCGTTTCAGCTTGGCGAGCGCGGCTTCAACCGCGGCACCGTCGCGGTTCTCGCGGACGCCTTGAACCGCGCGCGCCTGACCGCGCTCGATCTCGGCGCCGATCTTGAGCAGGTCGCCCGGCTGCGTTTCGTCGGGGCGCTCGAACGCGTTGACGCCGACGATGACGCGCTCGCCCGACTCGATCGAGCGCTGATAGCGGTAGGACGCGTCGGCGATCTCGCGCTGCGGGAAACCGGCCTCGACGGCCTCGACCATCCCGCCGAAACCGGCGATCTGGGCGAAGTACTCTTCGACCTGCCGCTCCATCTCGCCGGTCAGCGCCTCGACGAAGTACGCGCCGCCGAGCGGGTCGACGACGTTGGTCACGTTGGTTTCATAGGCCAGGACTTGCTGTGTGCGCAGCGCGATCTCGACCGACTTCTCGCTGGGGAGCGCGAGGACTTCGTCCATCGAGTTGGTGTGCAGTGACTGCGTGCCGCCGAGCGCCGCGGCCATCGCTTCGAACGCGACGCGCACGATGTTGTTCTCCGGCTGCTGCGCGGTCGCGCTGCAGCCCGCGGTCTGGGTGTGGAAGCGGAGCTGCCACGAGCGCGGATCCTTTGCACCGTACTTCTCGCGCATGTGGCGCGCGTAGATGCGGCGTGCGGCGCGAAACTTCGCGATCTCCTCGAAAAAGTCGATGTGCGAGTTGAAGAAGTACGAGAGCCGCGGTGCGAACTCGTCGACGTCCATCCCGCGCGCGACCGCCGCCTCGACGTACGCGAACCCGTCGGCGAGCGTGAAGGCGAGCTCTTGCGCGGCGGTCGAGCCGGCCTCGCGGATGTGATAGCCCGAGACCGAGATGGTGTTCCACTTGGGCATCTGCGCGGTGCAGAACTCCATCATGTCGACGATGATCCGCACGTGCGGCCGCGGCGGAAAGATCCACTCCTTCTGCGCGATGTACTCTTTGAGGATGTCCGCTTGCAGCGTTCCGCCGAGCTTCGCGCGCGGGATCCCCTTGTTCTCGGCGGTGACGACGTACTGCGCGAGCGCGATCGCCGCCGGCCCGTTGATCGTCATCGAAGTCGTGATCGCACCGAGGTCGATCCCGTCGAACAGCATCTCCATGTCGCGCACGCTATCGATCGCGACGCCGCACTTCCCGACCTCGCCGAGCGACTTGGGGCTGTCGGAGTCGTAGCCCATCAGCGTCGGCATGTCGAAGGCGACCGATAGTCCCATCTGGCCCTGCGAGAGCAGGAAGTGATAGCGCTCGTTGGTCTGCTTGGCGTTGCCGAAGCCGGCGAACTGGCGCATCGTCCACAGCCGCGAGCGGTACATCGTGGGGTGGATCCCGCGCGTGTACGGGTACTCGCCGGGGACTCCGAGGTCGCGGGTCAGGTCGATGTCCGCGACGTCCGCCGGGCCATAGACAGTTTTCAGGGGAACGTCGGAGATCGTGCGGTCGACCGCCCCCGAGCCCTTTCCGGTGCGCGGCGGCGTCCGGTCGGCCTTCGCCTCCCACCGCTCGACGAGCTCGCGGTACTCGGGGGAGACGTCGGGTCCGAGTCCCGACACGCGATCGATCATCTTGGCCACGTGCTCTCCCTTCGAGGTCGACGGCCCCGTCGCTTCCGGGGCGCGCCGATGATAGACTGAACGCCATGAGGACCCTCGTTCCCCTCGCAGCCCTCGCGCTCGCGTCGCTCGCCCTGGCCGGGCCGGCGGTCGCCGACGGGCCGGCCCCGGCCGCACCCGCCGAACTCCACGAGGGCACTCCGAGCCCGCTCGGAGCGCCGATGCCGCTGACCGTGGTGGTCCGTCAGGACGGTGGCTTCGCCGGGGTCCACCGCTGGCTCTGGTACGACGTCGATGGGACCGCCCGCGCCCACGGCCTGGCCGTCACCGAGCCGGGCACGTTCCGCGCCCACGCCGAGATCGGGCGCGTCCAGCAGATCACCGACGACATGGGCCTCTGCGCGCGGCCCGACTCGGAGTTCCGCCCCGCGGGCGGCATCGGCAACGATATGCTCTACACGAAGCTCAGCGTGCGCTGCCCGCACCGCTGGCGCTACTTCACGTCGACCGACGTCTCGTCCGGCGGACCTCGCGTCCGCGACGCGATCCGCGCGTTCGAGCAGCTCGGCACGAATTTGAAATGGACGCCGACCGACGAACGCGTCGCCCTACCGGACGTCCAGTCGCTCTATCACACCGCGGCGACGCCGACGCGATAGCGACACGTCTAGGCTTCCTCGCTGCTCTAACTGAGGTATTGACTTGCGCCTACGTGTAGGAGCTATCATTTCGTTATGATCCCCCCTGGCGACTAGTGCGCCTGGGTTGCAGAAGCCGCCCTCACGGGCGGCTTCTGGTCGTTATTCATGGGGCGGGTGCCTGTGCCGACAAATGTCTATGTTGATGGCTTCAATCTCTACAACGGAATGTTCAAGCGCGGCCGGTCACAAGCCGTCTAAAATGGGTCGATCCCGCCAAACTCGCGACGACAACGGTCACTGAGGCAAATGGAACGATCCTAACAAAGCCACCGTCGCTTTTTTTAGGAAATCTCGCTCTTCAGTGATGCGCTTGAGATCGCGTCGCAGGCGATGCACTTCCTCGTCGGCGGAGCTGACTTTTCCGTTGCCGGAAAACGCAGTCACTCCGCTCTTTGCGAATTCACGCCGCCATCGGTACAGTTGCTCGGGGGTCAATCCGAGATCCGCAGCGACCTCCGCGACCGACCTTGTTCCTTCGTCGCTTAGGCGAACCGCCTCGAGCTTATATTCGCGCGTATACGTCTCACGCTTGATTCGTTTGGTTGGCATTGAACACTCCTCTGCCCGCCTTCGACAGGCTTAACTGAGTGTCCACCAAACCGGGGGAAGTCCAGTTTTACAGTCCCCGCGGCGACCTCGCCGATTCGTGTGACAAGAAGTAGCGGACGCAAAAATCCGGCGCTCGCAGGCTGTTCGTGGTATAAGATGCAGATGACCTTACGTTTTCGCGGACTCGTCTCGGCGCTTTCGTTGAGCGCTTCAGTTATCTTTAGTTGCGCGGTCGCGCCGGCCGGCGCGACCGAAGGGCTCGCCGTCGGCGCGTGCGTGAGCGTCACGCATCAGCCGGGACCGGCCAGAATCGTCATGCTGACCCCCGGGGGGTACGTCGTGCAAGCCGCGGGCAAGGCGCGCAGCGAAGCCCTGAACTGGGCACGCTCGGACGTCGTTTCAGGCCCCTGTCCGGGGGCACCGACGAAAGCGCAACTCGCTCAGCCTCACAAATGCTTTCCATCGGATGCCGACGGCGCGGGAGGCGCGGCGCAACGCAGCGATCGCAATGTGATTCGGCGGACCTTGACGCATACTGCGCCGGCGGACTCTGACGGCACGGTCACGATTCACTTTCAATCGTTTCGTACCGGCGCCAACCGGAGATGGCTGCGCTCGGACGGTTACAATTTTGCGTCCGACCAAAGCAAGCCGATTCACGAGCTGCGCGTGGTCTTTACGCTATGCACCGATTACCGGACGGCGATCCAACTCAGGCAGCAAGAGCGCAACTTCGAGTGTTTCACCGCACCGACGCAAGAGCATGTTTGCCAGGAATCCGGAAGCACGGGCGGCATGATGCCCGATAAGTCGCAGTACATCCCGAAGAGCTAAACACGTAAACGAACGGCCGCGTAAGACCTTGAAATATAAGACGCCAGCGAGTAAACTCAATGAGACGTTGCGCTGACCCATTGAATCCGCCCCAGCTTGGGTGTAGATCTCGCGCCCACAAGATCGCACTTCATCTGTCGGACGTGGTAGCTGACCTACGTTCGAGGAATCGTTCCAGGACGGGCATGAAGCGGTCGAAGGCGTCGCGCTGCAATGAATGGCTCGCGCCTTCGAATACTTCGACCTGGACGTTCGATCCGCCGCGCTCGCGCAGCGGCGGACGCAAAGCGGCGACCACGACGCTGCGGCGTGGGTCGGCGAGCGCGAAGAGCAGCGGCTTCGGATAGCCGGCGACGACGGCGCGGACGTCCCAGCGGCCCTCGTCGATCGCGTTCGCTTCGCCGAGTGCGACGATCGGCTCGAGCGTGATTCGCTGCGCGGCGTGCAGCTTCGACTCCACCTCGACCTCCGGCATCCCCGCGTGCGAGAGCCGGATCGACGCCTCGCGCTCGTCGAGCGGCTGCCCGAGCATCCGCTGATACTCCGGCAGCGTGTTCGCGCTCCACACGCCGCGCTCGACGTGCAGCATCGGATCGATCGCGACGACGCGTGCGACGTCGAGGCGGCGACCGCCCACGACGGCGACGGCACCGCCCCACGAGTGTCCGATCAGCGCGTGCACGGGTTCGTCGAGCGCCGCGACGACCTCGGCGAGATCCGCGACGCTGCGCTCGAGCGTCATCGGCCCGGTCACCGAACTGTCGCCATGCCCGCGCTGATCGTACGCGACGACGCGGTAGCGGCCGGCGAGATGCTCGCCGATCCGCGCCCAACCGCGCCGCGAAGAACCGAGCCCGTGTACAGCCACGACGAGCGGACCACGCTCGCCCCACTGCTGCACCGTCGTCTCCGCGCCGTCGGAAAGCGCGACGCGATCTTCCGTAGACAGCATCACGCGGACGCTACAATCCTTTCACGTGGGCGCGGACTTCGCCGCGGGCGCGAACGTTGCCGAGCGCGCTGACTCCGCCATGCACGCCGTACTCGGCCAGCACGATCTCGGCGGCAGCATACGGATCGAGGTCGCCGTCCAGCCGCGCGATCGCGTCTTCGATGCGGCCTTCGAGCGTACCGAGAGCGAGCTGTCGCACGCGATGCGCGAACGCCGACCGGCGCTTTGCGTGGAGCGCGCCGGTCTCGCGCAGCCAGGCGTCGTGCGCGACGATCGCGTCCCAGAGCTTGTCGACGCCCTTGCCTTCGACCGCCTGCGTGCTGACCAGCGCCGGGACCCAGCCGTCGTAGTTCAGCATCTCCATCATCGAGCGGATCTCGCGCTGCAGCTGCAGCGCCATCGGATGATCGCTCTTGTTCACCACGAACACGTCGGCGATCTCGAGCACGCCGGCCTTGAGGACTTGCACGGAGTCGCCGCTGCCGGGCTGCAACGCGACCAGCGTCGTGTCGGCGACCTCCGCGATCTCGATCTCCGACTGACCGACGCCGACGGTCTCGATCAGCACGACGTCCTTCCCGAACGCGTCCATCAGCGAGACCGCATCCGCGGTCGCGCCGGAGAGCCCGCCCAAATGTCCGCGCGACGCCATCGAACGGATGAAGACGTCGGGGTCGGTGAAATGCTCGGCGAGCCGGATGCGGTCGCCGAGCAGCGCGCCGTGGGAGAACGGTGAGCTCGGATCGACCGAGATGACGCCGACCGTCTTGCCTTGGGCACGAACGTGGGCGATCAGCGCGCCGCTGAGCGTCGACTTGCCGACGCCCGGCGGACCGGTGAGTCCGACGGTAAGCGCACGCCCGGTGAGCGGGTAGAGCGTGCGGATCAGATCCGCGCCGCGGCCCGATTCGCAGCGCGAGATCGCGCGTGCGAGCGCACGCGGTTCGCCGGCGCGAAACGCCGTCAGCAGCTCGGCTGGGTCGTCCATCGCGCCTCCGCGTTCACGGCGGGTACCCGGGACTCCCTCACCCCGCCCGCGTACCCGTCGCGGGTGAGTCCCTCCGGTTACGTACGAACCCCGACGATCGCGAACGACGCGATCGTCTTCGCCTGCGAAGACGATCTGTGGATCGTCGACACGGGCGGCGGGATCGCGCGCCGGCTGACCACCACCGACGGCGAGTGCACCCTGCCGCGCCTCTCCCCGGACGGCGCACGGCTTGCGTTCGTCGGCCGCGAGGAAGGCAATCCCGAACTCTACGTGATGCCGACCGGCGGCGGCGTGCCGCGCCGGCTGACGTACTTGGGCAGCGAGTCGCTCAACTGCTGCGGCTGGTCGCGCGACGGGCGCTTCATCTACTTCACCTCCGACGCAGGCTCGCCGTTCGTGAAAGAGACGCTCCCGTTCCGGGTCGACGCGTTCGGCGGTGAACCGGTCGCGCTGGGCGTCGGCCATGCGATGACGCTCGACGTCGCGGCGAACGGAGCGACGCTGCTCGGGCGCAACGCGATCGATCCGGCGCGCTGGAAGCGGTACCGCGGCGGGACCGCGGGCCACCTGTGGGCCGATGCGCTCGGCGACGGGGAGTACCGGCGCATCTGCCGCGAGCTCGCCGGGAATCTCGTGTGGCCGATGTGGCTCGGCGAGCGCGTGCTGTTCCTCTCGGATCACGACGGGATCGGCAACCTGTACTCGGTCGCACCCGACGGGACCGATCTGCGCCGCCTGACCGACGAGCGCGAGCATTACGTGCGCTTCCCCGCGACCGACGGCACGCGCGTCGTGTACGCGTGCGGCGGCGATCTGGTGCTGCTCGACCCGCGCGACGGCAGCGTGTCGCGCGTGCCGGTCGAGATGCCCTCGAACGCCTGGGAGACCGCGCGCCGCTTCGTCGACGCCGCGGAGCTGCTCGAGACCTGGACGCTCTCGCACGACGGCACCGCGCTCGGGATCGTCACGCGCGGCCGCGTCTACACGATGCCGCTGTGGGAAGAAGCCGTCACCGAGCATCCCGCCTCGGGACGCGCACCGGAGCCCGAGCACGCGGCGCGCCGCCGGCTGTTGACCTGGCTGCACGACGACAAGCGCGTCGCGTACGTCGACGACGGCGGAGGCTTCGAGCGGATCGCGATCGCGCCGGTGAATCAGAGCGCACCGCCGCGGTTCGTCACGGATCACGACATGGGCGTCCTGCATCAGCTCGTCGCCTCGCCGGCCGCCGACCGGCTCGCGTTCGCGAACAACCGTCACGAGCTGTGGCTGCTCGATCTCGGCGGCGAGCCGCGTCTGCTCGACCGCAGCGTCGGCGAGCGCATCGACGACCTCGCGTTCTCGCCGGACGGGCGCTGGCTCGCGTACGTGTGGTCGCCGAAGGCGCATACGACGATCGTGCGCATCGCCGAGTGCGAGAGCGGCCGCATCATCGATGCTACGAGCGCGCTGCGCGAGGACCGTTCGCCGGCCTGGGATCCGGAGGGCAACTACCTCTACTTCCTGTCGACGCGCGACTTTCATCCGGTGTACGACGCGCTGCAGTTCGAGCTCAGCTTCCCCGAGGCGTGGCGCCCGTATCTGGTGACCTTGCGCGAGACGCTCGCGAACCCGTTCGTCGCCAAGCCCGCGCCGCTGCATAAACACGGTCACGACGACGACGAGGAGGACGACAAGCGCGACATCAAGCCGCCGGTCGTCGTCGAGGCGGAGGGTATGCCGCTCCGCATGCTGGCGTTCCCGGTCGACGAGGGTGCGTACGACCGCATCGCGGCGGCGAAGGGGCGCGCCGTCTTCACGCGCTTTCCGGTGCGCGGGATCCGGCCGAGCGACCACGATCACGAAGAATCCGAAGGCGAGCTCTTCGCGTATGATTTCGAACAGCAGCGCAGTGCGACGCTCGCGACCGAGGTCGACGACTTCGTGCTCGGACCGGATGCGCGCACGCTGGTCTACCTTTCGCACGCCAAGCTGCGCGCGATCGACGCGGGCGCCGATCTGCCCGAAGACGACGCCGACGACAAGCCGGGGCAGGAGATCGGCCGGCGCACCGGCTGGCTCGACCTCGGCCGCATCAGCGTGCTGGTCGAACCGCGCGCAGAGTGGCTGCAGATGGTGCGCGAAGCGTGGCGCCTGCAGCGCGAGAACTTCTGGGACCCGCAGATGTCCGGCATCGACTGGAACGCCGTCTTGCCGCGCTACGAAGCGCTGCTCCCGAAAGTGCGCACGCGCAACGAGCTCTCCGACGTGATCTGGGAGATGCAGGGCGAGCTCGGCACCTCACACGCGTACGAGACCGGCGGCGACAAGCCGATCCCTCCGCAGTACAAGCGCGGGTTCCTGGGTGCCGACGTCGTTTGGGACGACGCGCTGCAAGCGTATCGCGTGGAGCGGATCCTGCGCGGCGACCCGTGGAACCGCGACGCGGACTCACCGCTCGCCGAGCCCGGCGTCGACGTGAAGGAAGGCGACCTCATCGTCGGGATCGGCGGGCACGCGGTAACCGCCGCGTCCGGACCCGGCGCGCTGCTGGTGAACCAGGCCGGGCGCGAGATCGTGCTCTCGGTCGTGCGTGGCGCCGGCAGTACGCCCCGCCGCGTGCTGGTGCGCACGCTGCGCGACGAACGGATGTTGCGCTACCGCGCGTGGGTCGAGGCGAACCGCTCGCTGGTGCACGAGCGCACCGGCGGCCGCGTCGGCTACGTCCACATCCCCGACATGGGACCGTGGGGGTTCGCCGAGTTCCACCGCGGCTATCTGACCGAGTTCGACCGCGACGCGCTGATCGTCGACGTGCGCTACAACCGCGGCGGACACGTCTCCGCGCTCTTACTCGAGAAGCTCGCCCGCAAGCGCGTCGGCTACGACGTCTCGCGTTGGACCCCGCCGTTCCCGTATCCCGAAGAGTCCGTCCCCGGACCGATCGTCGCCGTCACGAATCAGTTCGCAGGGAGCGACGGCGACATCTTCAGCCATTGCTTCAAGCTCTACGGACTCGGGCCGCTGGTCGGGATGCGCACCTGGGGCGGCGTCATCGGGATCAACCCGCGGCATCGGCTGGTCGACGGCACCGAGACGACCCAGCCGGAGTTCTCGTTCTGGTTCACCGACGCGGGCTGGGGCGTCGAAAACTACGGCACCGATCCGACGCACGAAGTCGACATCGCGCCGCAGGACACGCTGCGCGGCGACGATCCGCAGCTCGCCGAAGCGCTGCGCCTCGTCGACGGAGCGCTCGAGAACGCGCCGCCGCGGCCGGAGTTCCCGCCACGCCCGAATCGAGCCAACCGGCAGCGATGAGACGGCACCCCGCACCGTAGTTTGCCACTCGTCCGCAGCGGTTTCAAGACGATATGCTTTACGGTCAAGCCGGTCCCTTGCGCCGGCACTCCGGCGGGGGCACCGTCATCTTCAAGCCGGGACCGGGGCGGACATTTCAGCCTGGGACCGGGGGGCGGACATCTCGGCTTGGGGCCGACACGGGCGGCCTCTCACCTTGACTGGTCGCAGTGCGGCGTGGTACGCTCCGCGGGCCGAAGCAGGGTCGGATTCAGCTCAGGCTGAGCCCCAAACCCTCACCGGATGCCTGCGGGCGATCCGGTTCTTCTCGAACAGCGGGGACCGCTTCGGCGTCTTCGCTTTTTTAACGTCCTTTCTGGAGAGCAAGTCATAGCAAGACCGCTTCGCGTCAACGAGCAGATCAGAATCCGCCAAGTCCGTGTCATCGACGACGCAGGCCAACAGCTGGGCGTCATAACGACCGAGGAAGCCCTCAACATGGCCCGGACCAAGGGGCTCGACCTCATCGAGGTCTCCCCGACGGCGATCCCTCCGGTCTGCCGGATCGGCGACTACGGTCGGCTCAAGTACGAGCAGTCGAAAAAAGACAAAGAGGCGCGGAAGAAGCAGCGCAACTGGGAGTTGCGCGAGGTCAAGCTGCGTCCCAAGATCGACGTCCACGACTACGAAGTCAAGGCGAAGATGGCCGAACGTCTTCTCCTCGACGGAGGCAAGGTCAAGGTCACGATCATGTTTCGCGGACGCGAGATCACGTACACCGCGTTCGGGAAACGGCTGCTGGACCGGGTCGCGAAAGACCTCGAAAACGTCGCGACGCTCGAACGCGAAGCGAAGCTCGAAGGCAAGAACATGTTTCTCATCCTCGCACCGCGCGCCACCCCGCTCGGTCCGCCGAAGTTCGTTCACCTCAAGACGGACACGGCGCACCACGAAGTCGAGACCGTCGATCATCACGATGATCACGAGACCGGCACGGAAGAACAGGGCGGAACGGACGCGGCGGAGACCAACGGGAGAGCCAGTGCCTAAAATCAGAACGCATCGCAGCACAGCGAAGCGCGTCAAAGTAACCGCCAACGGAAAGGTGCTGCATCGGCATCAGTTCTCCGGCTGCGGTCACATCCTCAGCAAGAAGTCTCGCAAGCGCAAGCGGAATTTCCGCCGCGATCAGCCGACGTTCAAAGGCGATCTCAAGCGCTTTGCGCCGCAGATCCCGTACTTGCTCTAAGGAGACTGACACATGGCTCGCATCAAGCGCGGTCTCAACAAGATCAAAAACCGCCGCAAGGTGATGAAGCTCGTCAAGGGCTTCCGCGCCGCGCGCCGGCGCAACTACCGCGTTGCGAACGAAGCGCTGCTGCACTCGCTGGCGTACGCGTTCCGCGACCGCCGCGTGCGCAAGCGCGACTTCCGCTCGCTGTGGATCGCCCGCATCAACGCGGCGGCCCGGCGTGAGGGTTTGAGCTACTCGAAGCTCATGGCCGGCCTCAAGAAGTCGGGCGTGGCGCTGAATCGCAAGGCGCTCGCGGACCTCGCCGTCCACGACGCGGCGGCGTTCGCCCGTCTCACGACGCTCGCGAAGGACGCCGTCGGAGCGGGTTCGACCGCGGCGTAGCCGCTGCATGAAGCGGACGCAGGCGCCCCGGGTTCTCGCAGCGGCACTGGTCGCGGTGCTGTTCGGCGGGTGCGGCCATAACGCCACGCAGACGGTCTCCGCACCGGCGCACCGCGCGCTCGAAAACCCGAGCGACTTCCCGCTCTATCCGCGCAGCGCGGTCGTCACCGTCGTGCCCGTCAACTCGGCGCAGATGTTCGCGGCGATCAAGGCCGGCGATCCGAAGGCCAACCTGCCGAAGAACTTCCGCGGGCACGAAGTGATCGCCGAGACGAACGCGTCGATGGCGCAGCTGCGCACGTGGGTCAAGGGGCTGACGAGCTCGCCGCCGCGCGGCTTCCACCTGGCCAGCCACGACAAGGGCTCCTCGAACGTCAGTTTCGGGACGACGGAGGACAACGCCGTCGGCGTGCAGCTCGAGACCGGCGACGGCGGCCGTTCGGTGTACGTGATTGCGGCGGATCCGCGCAAGATCCGCCAGCAGCTCGGGCCGGCGTTCGCGCTGATCGACAGCTACTCGGCAGTCCCGGGCGTCATGCGCGGACCGATCGACGATCAGGCGAAGAAGCAGCTCGGCTACAGCGTGACGGAGCTGCTCGACGCCAAGAGCCCCGTCGGGGCCGTCATCGCGAACCTCAAGCGGATGCAGTCCGTCGACCGCCGCGCAATCCTGATCATCGACGAGTCGCAGGCGAAGTAGCGGCCAGCGCTACGGCGGTGTGCGCGGCGATCCCGGCGACCATCGCCTGCTCATCGATATCGAAGGCGGGGTGGTGGTTCGGGAAGCGGTGCGTCGCATCGGCCGCGCCCAGGAACCAGAAGCACGCCGGGACCCGCTGGGCGTAGTACGAGAAATCCTCGCTGCCCATGATCGGCGGGATCTCGAGCACGCGTGCGTCGCCGAACTCGGCGGCGAGCGCCGCGCGCACGAACGCCGTCTCGACGGGATCGTTCGACGTGACCGGATACGACGGATGCCACTCCAGCCGGCAGCTCGCGTTCGCGGCTGCGCAGGTGTGCTCGGCGATCCGGCGGATGCGTCCTTCCATCGAGTTGCGCGTGACGTCGCTCAGCGAGCGGACCGTTCCCTTCATCGCGACGCGCGGCGGGATCACGTTGTAGGTGGTTCCGCCGTTGATCGCGCCGATCGTCACCACCGCCGGTTCGACCGGATCGATCTCGCGGCTCACGACCCGCTGCAGACTGCCGACGACCTCGGCCGCGACGACCACCGGATCGACCGAGAACTGCGGCATCGCGCCGTGCCCGCCCATCCCTTCGACCACCAGGTCGAACGAGTCGACCGACGCCATCAGCGGGCCGGCGCGCAGCCCGAACACACCGCTCGGCAGAACGGTTCCGATGTGCAGCCCGTAGGCGCGCTCGATCGCGAAGCGCTCGATCAGCCCGTCCTCGATCATCGCGAGCGCGCCGCCGCCGCCCTCTTCCGCCGGCTGGAACACGAAGGCGATGCGGCCGTGAATCTCGTTCGCGCTCGCGCAGAGCAGCTGCGCGGCGCCGAGCAGCATCGCGACATGCGCGTCGTGACCGCAGGCGTGGGTAACGCCCGGAGTCTGCGAGACGTACGCGACGTCGTTCTCCTCGGGCATCGGCAGCGCGTCCATGTCGGCACGCAGCATGATCGTCGGGCCGGGATGCGCACCGCTCAGCAGCCCGACGACCCCGGTGCCGCCGATCCCTGTGTGCGTCTCGAGCCCCAGCGCGCGGAGACGCTCGGCGACGATCCCGGCGGTCCGGTGCTCCGCGAACGCGAGCTCCGGATGCGCATGGAGGTCGCGCCGTATCGCGACCGTCGCGGCGAACATTTCCGCGGAAACGGCGAGGGGATGCTTGGCACCCTCGGAACGTATGGCCATAGGGGTGACCATGCACCATTCGCGATCCACGTTCCTCACCGCGGCCTCGGCGCTGCTGCTCGCCGCACCGGCCGGCGCGGCCTCTCCGGCGCGCCTGGACGAGCACGCGACCTGTCCGGCGCAGACCTGGCCCGAGGCGAAGCAGCGGCTCGTCTACGGGAACCGGCGCTTCGTCTCGCAGACGGCGGCGCATCCCAATCAGACCGTCGAGCGCCGGGTGGATACCGTGCCCGGCCAGTGCCCGTTCGCGCTCGTGCTGACCTGCGCCGATTCGCGCGTCCCGCCGGACGTCGTCTTCGATCGCGGCCTGGGCGATCTCTTCGTCTGCCGCACCGCCGGAAACGTCGCCGACGCGATCGTGATCGGCTCGCTCCAGTACGCGGTGCTGCACTCCCCCCCGCCGCTGCTGGTCGTCCTCGGACACGAGAACTGCGGCGCGGTCGGGGCGACGCTCGACTGGCTCAACGGCGCGCCGACCCCGCCGCCCAGCATCTACTCCGTCGTCGCGGCCGTCAGCCGGGGGGTGCACCGCGATATGAACCTCGAGGCGGCGGTGAAGGCGAACGCGGCGCACGTCGCGCGGACGCTCAAGGACCAGCCGCAGATCAGCGCTCTGCACGTCGTGAGCGCCTATTACAGCATGACGACCGGCCACGTGACCTTCTTCTGAGGCGTTCCTCGGCTTGACAACGCCGCCGCCGCCGTGCTCTACTCAGCCCACATGTCCGCTTGCGCGTTTTGGTACCGGCACTACGACGGCTACACGGGATTCGTGTCGGTCGAGTTCGGCGCCGCGTAGCAGCAAGGTAATCGGCCACACACTGCACACGAGCCCCTCGCCGACACGGCGAGGGGCTCGTGCATTTCGGAAGCATCAAGGCACATGACCGCGACGACCCCTCCGATAACGGTCCCCGGCGACAAGTCGATCGCGCACCGCGCGCTGATGCTGGCTGCGCTGGCGCGTGGGACGTCGCGGCTGCGCAACGTTCCGGCCGGGCTCGACGTCCTCTCGACACAGCGCGCGCTGCGCGCGCTCGGCGTGACGATCGCCCGGGAGGGCGACGAGGTCGTGGTGAGCGGGAGCGGCGGAGCGCTGGTCGCGCCGGACACGCCGATCGACTGCGGAAACAGCGGGACGACGATCCGGCTGCTGGCCGGCGTGCTGGCGACGCGCGGCCTGACGGTGACGCTCGACGGAGACGGTTCGCTGCGCGCGCGTCCGATGCGGCGCATCGCGGCACCCTTGGCGGCATTCGGCACGCAGATCGAGCTTTCGCCGAGGGGCACGGCACCGTTCATCGTGCACGGCAACGCACACGCGCGCGGCGCGGAGGTCGAGGTTGTCGTACCGAGCGCGCAGGTCAAATCGGCGGTGCTCTTCGCCGCGCTCGGGGCGCACGGCCGCAGCCGCGTCACCGGACAGCTCGCGACGCGCGATCACACCGAGCGTCTCTTCGACGCGTTCGGGATCGCGTGCGCCGCCGACGAACGCGGCGCGCTCGTCGTCGACGGCCCGCAAACGCCGCAGGCGGCCGATCTCTACGTGCCGGGCGACGTCTCGAGCGCGGCGTTCCTGCTTGCGGCTGCGGCCGCCGTTCCGGGCGCCTGCGCCGTCGTCGAGGACGTCGGCTTGAACCCGACCCGCATCGCGTTCTTCGACGTGCTGCGCCGGTTCGGCGCCGAGGTCGAGGTGCGCGCGAGCGACGGCGGGCCCGAACCGCGCGGGCGCGTCGCGGTGCGTGGTGCGGCGTTGCACGCGATCGTCATCGCACCGGGCGAGGTACCCGGTCTGATCGACGAGCTTCCGCTCATCGGCGTGCTCGGCGCGTTTGCGCGCGGCACCACCGTCGTCAGCGGCGCCGCCGAGCTGCGCGTGAAAGAGTCCGACCGCATCGAGACGTTCGCCCGCGCGGCGCGCGCGATCGGGGTCGAGCTCGAGACCTTCGATGACGGTTTCGCCGTGCACGGCCCGGCACGATTCCACGACGGCGCGATCGTGACCGCCGGCGATCACCGCATCGCGATGGCGTTCGCGGTCGCAGGACGCGCGGCGGAGATCGCGGTGCTGCTCGACGATCCGGAGTGCGTCGCGGTGTCGTTCCCGAATTTCACCGCCGCGCTGGACTGCGTCGCGTGAGCGCCGTACGGCGCGCCGCCGTCATCGGCCATCCTGTCGCGCACAGCCGCTCGCCGGCACTCTTCGCGCGCTTCGCCGAAGCGGCCGGGATCGCACTCGCCTACGAGGCGGTCGACGTCGCGCCCGAACAGCTCGAGGCGACGCTGGCGCGCTGGCGCACCGAGCCGGATTTTGTCGGCTGCAACGTGACGCTGCCGCACAAGGAGCGCGCCCTCGCTTTGGCCGATCGGGTCGAGCCGGCCGCGCGCGCCTGCGGCGCGGCGAACGTGCTGACGCGCGCCGGTGCGACGCTCGTTGCCGACAACACCGACGTCGCGGGCGTAGTGTCGGCGCTCTC
>CALEOJ010000250.1 GCA_937910425.1 uncultured candidate division WPS-2 bacterium | reverse complement strand
GTGACTGGAGTTCAGACGTGTGCTCTTCCGATCTGCCAGGCCGCCGCTCGTACCGAGCACGACCGGGACGCTCCAGAGCGGATACGGCGGAAGATCGTGAAGGAAATCTTGGAGGACCGCCGCGCTGATCGTCGCCGCGAAGTCCGCCAGGAATCCCCAGAACACCAGCATGTGGAAGAACCGGCGCCGGCCCGACTCGCGGTGCTCGTCGTAGCACCCGGAGCCGCCGCCCTTGAGATAGACGAGGGAGATCGCCTCGTGCAGCGCAGTGCGCAGCGTCGCTGCCGTGACGAACGCAACGCCGCCGCCGATGTCGCGCGCGAAACTGCGGGCGCTCAGCGCGACCGAGATGACACCGTAGAGTGCGAGCCCGAGCGCCACGGCGAGCATTGCGGCGAACGGGATGACGCGATAGAATGCGCCCGGCCCGAGCTGCGGCCGGACGGCCTCGGGACCAGCGAAGAGCGCGACGGCCAGCGCGATCAGCACGACGGCCGCCGCGACGGCGAGCTTGGCGGCTCGTCCGGGCCGGCGGAACATCGCGGCCAGCACGGCAGGCTTGCCGTACTCGACGTAGGTCTCGACGCGCGCCTGCGTCATCACCGCAGGGATGTTGAGCGCGAACTCGTGCGGCGGCGTGAACATGCAGGCGTCGTAGCACATGCGGCAATCGTGGCAGAGGTTGGCCAGATATGCGACGTCGCCCGACCCGATCGCGCTGCGCAGTTGCGCGGCCCCGAACACCGCGCAGAATCCCTCGCAGTAGCGGCAGGCGTTGCAGACGGAGAGCTGGCGGTCGAGCTCGCGCGTGAGATCAAGCTCGAGCATACTGCGCCGCCCCGACACCGGCGATCCGGCCGAACGTGGCGCCGATCGTCAAACCCAAACCGGCCAGATATCCGCGCGTGAGAATATTCCCCGCCATGCATTCGCCGGCGGCGAACACGTTCTCGAAGACTCGACCCTCGCTCGTCGACACGCGCGCGTCCGCGTCGACCTCGACGCCGAGATACGTGAACGTCACGCCGGGCCGCAGCGGGTACGCGTAGTATGGTGCGGAGTCGATGCGCTGCGCCCAGTTCGACTTGGGCGGACTCAACCCGTCGGTGCCGCAGCCGTCGAGCCGGTCCATCCGGACCTCGCCGCCGGCGGAGATCGACGCGTTGAAGCGCTCGACCGTCGCGGTGAGGACGTTCGCATCGAGATCGAGCTGCCGCGCGAGCTCTCCGATCGACGCAGCCGACAGAGGCCGGAACGCCGAGGGGATGAACCGCCCCGCCGCCTTTGCGTCGAAGATCGCGTAGGCCGCCTGGCCCGGCTGGTCGGCGATCAGCTTCCCCCAGATCGCATAGCGCTTCGGCCAGAGATCCTCGCCCTCGTCGTAAAAGCGTTCGCCGGCCGCGTTGACGACGATTCCGAACGGGATGGAGTCGATGCGGGTCACGATGCCGCCGTCGAAACGCGGGGCGCGCGCGTCGACCGCGACGCAGTGCAAGCCGCGCGGATCGCCGACCGGCTTCGCGCCCGCATCGTAGAGCGCTTTGAGCGCGACGCCGGTGTTGTAGGGTGTGCCGCGGATCGTGAACCGGTCGGCGGCGTCTCCCCAGTACTCGCGCAGCCAGTCGACGTCGGCCTCGAACCCGCCCGCGGCGATGACCGCGGCGCCGCACGCCAGCCGATGCTCACGATCGAAACGCTCGTAGACGACGGATGCGACGCGATCCCCATCGAGCTCGAACGCACGAACGGTGGCGCCGTACCGAACCTCGACGCCCAGGCGCTGTGCGGTATCGTAGTACGTATTGACGAGATGCTTGCCGCCGCCGAGAAAGAATCCGTTCGTTCGCGCCAGACTCAGCGTCCCGGTGAGCGGCTTCTGCCAGCGGACGCCTTGCCGGCCCATCCAGTCCGCGAGCGTGGCGGACTCGCGGATCGTCAGCCGCGCCAGCACGTCGTTGGTCTCACCGCCGGTGACCCGGAGCAGATCGGCGTAGAACTCGTCCTCGCCGTACGCGCCGTCCGCCGCAGCGTTGGGCGCATCGTGCGCGAGCCTGATGTCGCGCGTGTGGCGCGTATTTCCCCCGCGCATGTGCTGCGGCCCTCGCTCCAGCAGGATGACGGTCGCACCGGCGCGGCGCGCCTCGATCGCCGCGCACAGAGCCGCGTTCCCGCCCCCGCACACGACGACGTCGACGTCACGAGCGGAACGCGGAGCTATCGGCGAAGCCTGAGCGCTCACCGCGACGGTGCCGTTTGGGTGCTCGCGATGAACTCGCGCGCGCCGGGCTGGAGGACGCCGCCGAGACTCGTGTAGACGTAGCGCGCGCCGAGTCCGACGCCGTAGCGCACCCAAGCGGCGTTGCCCGAGGTCCCCGTCATCACGCCCGCCGCGTGCGCCGCGTCGAACGCGCGTTCCACGTCGCGGCGGAACTCCGGTCGTGCGAGGTCACCCGGATGGCCGAGCGCCTGCGACAGGTCCATCGGCCCGACGAACACGATGTCGACGCCGGGGACCGCTGCGATCTCGGCGACGTTCGCGAGGCCTTCGCGGTCCTCGATCTGCACGCAGACGATCGTCTCGCGGTTCGCGTCCGCCATGTATGCGGCGAGGTCGAGGTCGATCCCGTAGCCGGCGGCGCGCACGCTCGTCCCGAGGCCGCGATTGCCGCGCGGCTCGAACTTCACCGCACGGACGATCGCGTCGGCTTGCGCGGCGGTCGCGACGTGCGGGACTTGCACGCCGGCGGCACCGCGGTCGAGCGCGGAGAGGATCGCTTCGGGACGATCCGACGCCGGCCGCACCATGACGGGCAGATTCACGCCGTCGGCCGCGACGATCGCGTGCTCCATCCCCTCGGCGGAGAACGCGCCGTGCTCGCAGTCGATCAGCGCCCAGTGGAAGCCCACCCGCCCGCACAGCTCGACGAGCTGCGGCGTCGCGAACGTGAGGCCGACGCCCGCCGCGACGCCGGTGTTCAGTCGCTCGCGAAGCGTGCTCACGCGCGCTCCGCGCGCTCGTTCGCGCCGACGACGTTCCAGAGTGCGCCGATGTCCGCGTTGCCGAGGCCGCTGCGCTGCGCGCTCGAGAAGTGCTGGAGCGCCGCGGCACCAGTCGCGGCCGGGGCGTGATAGCGTGCGGCGAGGTCGATCGCCAGGCGCATGTCCTTCTGCGCGAGGTCGATGCCGAAGCGCGGCGCAAAATCGCCGGCGAGGATCCACGGCAACCGAACGTCCGACTGAAACGAGCGCGCACCGCCGTCTTGCATCAGTTTGCAGAGCAGATCGGGATCGATCCCCGCCGCGGCGCCGATCCCGAACCCCTCGAGCAAGACGGCCAGGTTCGACATACTCACGTAGTTGATCGCGAGCTTCGCCGCGTAGGCTTGTTCCACACCGCCGATGACGTACTGGGTTTTCGAGATCGCATCGAGCACCGGGGCGGCGCGTTCCAGCGCGACGGTGTCGCCACCGAGGTAGAGCGGCAGCGTTCCGTCGGCGGCCTGGCGCGGTCCCATCCCGAGTGGTGAAGCGACGAACGCCGCGCCGCACGCTTGGACCGCGCCGGCGGCGCGCCGCCCGGTGAACGGATCGATCGTGCTCAGGTCGACCACGACGGTTTCCGGACGCAGCGCCCCCGCGATTCCGGCGGCCGAGTAGAGCCGGTCGACGTCCTCCGGCAGCGGCAGGCTGCTGACGACGTACGCGCAGCGCTCCGCGATCTCGCCCGGCGTCGCGGCGATGTGCGCGCGGCTGCCGTCGAAGCGGCTCAGCGCCTGCGGCGAGGGGTCGTAGACAAGCACGTCCCACGCGGCGTCCCCCGCGATGCGCGCGGCGATCGCGCCGCCCATTCGGCCGGCGCCGATGAACCCGACGGTTCGCGTCATGCGATACGCCGCTACGCCATGAAGCTGGAGTAGCCTCCGTCGACCGGGAGCGCGGTGCCTGTGACGAAATCGCTCGCCGAGCCGGCGAAGAACACGGCTGCGCCCGCGACGTCGGCGGGTGTTCCCCAACGGCCTGCCGGAGTGCGCTCGACGACGCGCTGCTCGAGGCCGGCGACGTCGCGCCGCGCCTGCTGGGTGAGCACCGTGTCGATGAAGCCCGGCTCGATGCAGTTGACCTGGATGTTGTCGGCGGCCCACGCCACGGCGAGGCTCTTGGTGAGCTGCACGACGGCGCCTTTGCTCGCGCCGTACGCCGCGCCGACGCCGAACCCGAAGATGCTCGTCATCGATCCGATCGTGATGATCTTCCCGCCGCCGCGCTGCCGCATCATCGGATACACCGCCTGACAGCACGTGAACACCGAACCGAGATTGGTGTCGACGATCGCGTCCCACAGTTCCATCGTGTACTCCTCGGGACGCATCCGCGTGTTCATTCCCGCGCTCGCGACGAGGATGTCGACGCCGCCGAACCGCTCGGCAACCGCGCGCACCATCGCGACGACCGCGCTCTGATCGAGCAGATCCGCAATGAACGCCGCCGCATCGGCGCCCGCCTCGCGAAGCTCCGTGACAGCGGCCTCCGACTTGCCCGCGTCACGCCCGACGATCGCCACCGACGCGCCCGCCTGCCCGAGCCCGCGCGCGATCCCCAGCCCGATCCCGCCGTTGCCCCCCGTGACGATCGCTACGCGGCCGGTCAAATCGAACGTCACAAGGCTTGACCTCCATGTGATATCGTGATATCTTGATATCTGCGTTTCGGACAAGAAGTCGAAAGGCGCCAGGTACTCACGCTTTTCCGGGGGCTCGACCCCGAAAGGACATCGCTGTGACGGATCATCGTTCCTCGGCTGGGCCGGATGTAAAGCAACTACCGCTCCGCCTAGACCGGGCACTGTACGAAGAACTCAGTCGCCGCTCTACGATCGAGAACAAGTCGATGTCCGATATTGTTCGGGACGCTCTGCGGTCCCACTTTGATGCCGTGCGCGTAACGAAGCCGCAACTTCGTGCCGCGATCGAACGAATCGCTCGCGAAGACGCTGAGATTCTCGAGGCCCTCGGAAAGGGACCGCAGGAGACAACGGGTGCAGAAGACAGCGTACCTGGACGTCGAGGACGTTCTTGAAATATTCGAACATCTGATAGGACCGCCAGCGCAGCTTCTGCGATCAGCAGCCCTGCTCGAATCCGCGGTGCTGGCGCCCCGACAATCCGCATTCGGAATGGACGCATATGATACGGTCGGCCGAAAAGCATGGGCGTGACGTGCGCAACGGGACTGATACTACGGAGACCGCCTAGAGGTCAACAAAGGCAGACGACTGCGCCGTATTTACTGCGACATTCGCACCTCAAACAGGCAGCCATAAAGAGTCCTCAAGTACCTTTGCCGCTGTGAGCGACGGCTTCGAGGAGGGCGGCTACGGGGCGGCGGGTTTCGGTGCCGCGGACGTAGACGAGGCTGACTTGGCGGCGGGTTGGGACCGGTTCTTGGAGGGGGATGCGGGCGACGGAGGGCTGGGAGTGGCCGCGCATGCTCTCTGGGACGACCGAGACGCCGAGGCCGGCGCCGACGATTCCCTCGAGCGTGAACATGTCGCCTACCTCGATCGTGATCGCCGGCGCGAACCCGGCGCGCGCGCAGGCCTGCATCATGTCGTAGCGGCTCCCCGACCCCTCGGGGAGCGCGACGAACGGGCGGCTGCGGAGCTCCGCGAGCGCGACGCTTTCGCGTGCGGCGAGCGGATCGTTCGCCGCGACGGCGAGCAGCACGCCCTCGGTGAAGACTGGGGCGCTGGCGAGGTCGGCCGCGAGCGGGAGCGGGGAGACGAGGACCGCGTCGAGTTCCCCGGCCAGCAGCGAGGTGACGAGCGCGTTCGTCGCGCCGTGCCGCAGCGTGAGGCGCGCGGCCGGGTCACGCACGACGATCGCCGCCGCGATCTTCGGCACCAGGGTCGGTCCGAGCGAGAACATGTGGCCGAGGCGCACTTGGGTGCGCGAGCCGGACGCGGCGCGCACCGCCCCGACGGCGTCGGAGCGGGCGCGGACGACGCGCGCGGCTTCGT
>CALEOJ010000249.1 GCA_937910425.1 uncultured candidate division WPS-2 bacterium | reverse complement strand
GCCGTCTTCGGTCTCAGGCTCGGCCTCGCCGTTCGATGCGGCGCTTGCGGCGGCCGCGGGGCGTACCGCCGGCGGCGGCGGGGTCGGGGCCCCGACGCGATCGCCGGAGAGCTTCTCGCCGGGCAGGAGGCCGCTCAGCCGACCCGAGAGCGATTCACCCGGGAGCAGCGCGACGGAGCCGTCAGCGGCCTTTTGCGCCGTCGTCTTCGGTCCGGCTTTCTTCGCAGCGACCTCTTCGGTCGTCGAGATCCCGATCGCGGAACGCCCGCCGAGGCCCTTCTCGGCCTCTTCGGCGAGGGCACGCAGCTCGGCGGCCTGCTCGGCGGCGGTGAGCTCGCGCTTGCGTCCGCGGCCGCCGCGGCGGCGCTTCTTGCGGCCTTCGCCGATCGCCGTCGCAGCCTCGACCGGACTGCGGGGCTCGGCCAGGATATCGCTACCATCGACGTCCAGGATCTTGATCTTGATCGTCTTCCCGGCGGCGTTGGCCGCGTTCTCGACCTCGATCAGACGGCCCGCGACGATCGCCGCCGCTGACGTCGCGTTGGGCAGCCGCAGGGTCAGCAGCTCGACATCGAACTCGTCGCCGACGCGAATCGGCGCCAGGGTCGGGATCTTGTCGTCGCCCCAGATGATGCGTGGGCGCTCCGGATGGACCGCCGGATCCACGAAGACGTCGATCTGCGAACCGACGCGCTCGGCGAGCCCAACGCGCTCGTCCTCGTACCAGTATTCGGCCTGCGCCGCGACCTGCGGCGATGCGGCGATGTGGACGTGCGCCGTAGCTTGTCCTGAGCTTGTCGAAGGGTCGGCGCGATGTCCGAGGATCTCGCGGAAGGCGCCGATCGCGACCGACTCCGGCGACATGACGCTGCCGAGCCCTTCGCAGGTCGGGCATTTGCCGCGCAGCTGCTGGCCGAGGTCCTTGCCGACGCGCTTACGCGTGAACTCGAGCAGTCCGAGCGGCGAGAACGATTGGATCGTGGAGCGCGTGCGGTCCTTGCGCAGACCCTCTTGCAGCGCGGTGATCACGCGGTTGCGATCGTGTTCCGACGACATGTCGATGAAGTCGCAGACGATGATCCCGCCGATATCGCGCAGCCGCACCTGGCGTGCGACCTCGGTCGCGGCCTCGACGTTCGTGCGCACGATCGTATCGTCGAGGTTCTTGCCGCCGGTGAACTTGCCGGAGTTCACGTCGACGACGGTCAGCGCTTCGGTCGACTCGATGACGATCGATCCGCCCGAGGGGAGCTTCACCGTCGGCTTCATCAGCCGCGCAATCTCGTCGTCGATCTTGAAGTCGGCGAAGAGGCGCTTGCCGTGCTCGTAGTACTTGATGCGATCGACGTATTGCGGCCCGAGGAGCCGCATGAAATCCTTGACGTTGTCGGTTTCGGTCTCGTCGTCGAGCCAGACGTGGTCGACGTCGGGCGTGATGAAATCCCGGGCCGTCTTGTAGACCAGGTTCATGTCCTTGTGCAGGAGCGCCGGCGACGGAATGCGTTTGTACTGCTCGAGGATGCCGTGCCACATCCGGATCAGAATGCCGAGGTCGGCGATCAGCTCGGCGTTCGAGACGCCGCCGGCGGCCGTGCGCACGACGGTCGCCATGCCGTCGGGGCGGATCGCCTTCATGATCGTCTTGAGGCGGTTCCGTTCGTCGGTGGACTCGATCTTGCGCGAGACGCCGCTGAACTTGCCGGTCGGCATCAGGATCAGGTAACGGCCCGGGAGCGAGATGTTGGTCGAGACGCGCGCCCCCTTGAGGCCGCGCGGCTCCTTGACGATCTGCACCAGGACGTCGTCGCCGCGGCTCACCTTCTCGGTGATCGTGTAGCCGCTGCGCCCGGACGTGACCTCGACATCGCCGATGTTCAGGGGCGTTTTGTTGATGTCGTCGACGTACAGGAAGGCGTTCCGCCCCAGGCCGATGTCGACGAAGCTTGCGCCCATCCCCGGCAGGACGTTGACGACCTTGCCTTTGTAGATGGAGCCGATGACTCGCTCTTCGCGCTCGACGTAGATTTCCGCGAGACGACTGTCCTCGAGGATCGCGACGCGGTTCTCCCACGGATCGCTCGAGATCAGGATGTCGGTGGGCAATGGAGTAACTGGCCTCTCTCGGACGTTGGCGGCCGTCGTCCGCGCACATCGCGACGACGCATGTGCGTCATCGAGCGGGCGCCGCGGGCGGCTGCTTCGTCCCTCTTCAAAAGTATCGTGAAAGCTGTTGAGCGCACCCGGACGATCCAACGCCGTACCCTCCGGCTCGGCGCAATCGCCCCTCGGATGCTATCGGGAACGCAGTTCAGGGCGCCCGCCGGATGGTCCTTCGCTGCGGCCGAAGCCGAATTGTGACGAGTAGCAGGGCAGCCTTCCGCTGGCTGTGGGCCGGACAGACGGCAAGCATGCTGGGGACCGCGATCAGCGCCCTGGCGATTCCCACCTACGCGATCGTCGTACTCGGTGTCTCGCCCTTCGCCGTCGGAGTGCTTGGAGCCGTACAGTTCGCCGCGTTTCCGGTCCGGACTGCCGGCGGGCGTTTGGGTCGATCGCTGGTCGCGGCGCCGGACCATGCTGATCGCCGATGCGGTCCGGGCCGTCGCCTTGGGATCGATCCCGCTCGCCGCGTTCGCCCACGTGCTCGGGTTCGCGCAACTGCTCGTCGTCGCGGCGATCAGCGGGGTCGCGGCTGTCTTCTTCGAGGTCGCGTACCAATCGCTGGTACCGGCGATCGTCGCGCACGACGACCTGGAGCGCGCCAACGCGCGTCTGCAGTTCACGCGAAGCATCGCCGAGGTCGGCGGCATGGGTCTGGCGGGTGCGCTGATCGCGCTGATCGGCGCGGCGCTCGCGATCGTCATCGATGCCGCGTCGTATCTGCTCTCGTTCGTGAGCCTGCTGGCGATACGCGTCCGGGAGACGCATCTCGCCGAGCGCGCAGCAAACCGGGAGCCGTTCATCCGCGAGCTGCGGAAGGGGATCGATGTCCTGCTGCGCTCTCCGGTGTGGATCCGCATCGTCGGCGCAACGGCCACGTTCAACCTCGGCATCGGGACGACGCTTTCGGTCTACCTCCTGTATTTGTATCGCGTGCTCCACCTCTCTCCGGCGGTCGCCGGCGCGCTGCTCGCGGTCTCGAAGCTCGGCTTCGCGGGCGCGATCTTCGCGCCGCGCATCGCGCGCCGGTTCGGCGTAGGCAGGACGCTAGTCGTGACGACCGCGGTCGCCGCGTTCTCCCAGCTGCTGCTCCCGCTGGCCCTCGTGACCTCGCCGCTCCCGGTGCTCTTCGTCGCGGAGCTTGCGATCACGGCGTGCATCCCGATCTACAACATAACGCAGGTCAGCCTTCGCCAGCGCACCATCCCCGCCGAACTGCTCGGCCGCGCAAACGCGACGCTGAAGACGATCGTCACCGGGGTGTATCCGATCGGAACGCTCGCTGGCGGAGTGCTCGGCGGCACGATCGGGATCGTTCCGACCCTCATCGCCGGGACGCTGGTCACGATCTGCGCGGTACCGTGGCTCCTGGGGGCGCCGATCCGCGCGCTGCGTGCCGATCTTCCCGCCGACGAACCGGCGGTGTGATCTACTCGTCGGTAATGTCGTCTGTCGATCCCGGGTAGCCGGCAAGCTCGTCGAGGGCGACCTTCAGGCGTTGCTTCACGAGCGAGATGCGCGGTCCGGCGCCGGACTCGCCGCCGAACGCCTTCGCACGCACCGCGACTTCTGTTGCCAGGGACTCTATCTCACGCGAGATCGCATCGAGCCGTTCGAGTTGCGTCATGTGCATTCTAAAGGCGCTCCGCTCTCGCGGGTGCGGAGCACCCCGGCGCGTCGCGCCGACGAGCTTCGTTCGTAGGTTCCGACGCAGTCGGAACCACGCGCCCTCCACGCGTTGCGTGGGGCCCCCAGGTCCGACCTCGCAACGACCTAGTCGTGCGCGGATGATTCTGCTGCGCTCGGTCCATGACCATCTCCATTCTATGCGCGGCGGGCGGCGGCGTCGCCGAAGACGAGCCTGTCTTTCTGCAGAACGATGTTGATCAGGATCCCGACCGCGATGTAGTCGGTCATCAGCGCGCTGCCGCCGTACGACATGAAGGGCAGCGGGATCCCGGTGATCGGCATGATCCCGATCGTCATCCCGACGTTGACGACGATGTGGAACGCGAGCATCGCGACCAGACCGACGGCGAGCAGAACGCCGAAGCGATCTTTTGCCGCCAGCACCGCGCGCATCGCGGCGCCGATCGTGATCGCGTACAGCGCGAGCAGCACGATCGCTCCGGCGAATCCCGCCTCCTCGCCGACCGCCGTGAAGATGAAGTCGCGCGAGTTCTCCGGGACGAACGCGAGCTGCGTCTGCGTTCCGTGGAACAGCCCCTTGCCGAACCACTCGCCGCTGCCGACCGCGATCTGCGACTGCTTGAGGTTGTAGCCGACGCCTTGCGGGTCGAGCTTCGGGTCGAGGAACACCATGAGGCGCGCGCGCTGGAACGGCTTGAGGATGTGCTCGCTGGTGAGCACGTACGCCGCGGCCGCCGCAACGCCGCCGGCGTACAGCCCGAAGTCGATCAGGTTCGGCAGACCGAAGTAGAGCTCGGCGGTGAGGATCGCGCCGATCACCAGCGTCGTCCCGAGATCCGGTTGCTTGAGGATCAGCACCGCCGGGATCGCGACCGCGACGAGCGGGAGCCACAACTCCTGGATCTTGCGGAAGCTGCCGCGACAGAGCAGCGCCGCGATCGAGATCGCCAGCACGACCTTCGCCGGCTCGGACGGCTGGAATTGGAACGGGCCGAGCTGGATCCAGCGCGCCGCGCCGAGCGCCGCGTGTCCCTTGAACCCGATGAAGACCAGCAGCGCGACCGTGACGATGTACAGCGGCAGCGCCCACCTCCGCCAGACACGGTAGTCGATGAACGCCGTGCCAAGCATCAGGCCGATCCCGACCGCACCGTACAACATCTGCTTGCGCCATTCGTCGGCGGCGTAGTGATTGTGCAGGGTCGCCGACTTGATGAACACGACACCGAGGATCGTCACCAGGATCGGCGCGATCGCCAGCGGCCAGTTGAACCGGGTGTACCAGGGACGTTCCACTGCGGGGTCTCTTCGGCGCGGCGGGGCCCGCCCCGCTTACGTCGCCGGTGCCGCGGTGCTCCCCGAGAGATTC
>CALEOJ010000248.1 GCA_937910425.1 uncultured candidate division WPS-2 bacterium | reverse complement strand
ACGGCATACGAGATATTGGCGTGACTGGAGTTCAGACGTGTGCTCTTCCGATCTAGGGCGATGCGCTGCGGCAGGGGCAACTGCGCCGCGCGGCGTTCGAGGACGCCGCGTGTGCGATCGTTGATCGTGCGCAGCTCCGGGGGCGTATCCCACAGCAGGCCGGCGGCGATCTCGTCGAGCCGCTGACGGTACTCAGCGACTTTTTTTTTGATCTCCTGCGCGACCTCGTCGCGCAGCGTGGCGACGAAGCGGCGGAAGTCGGCCTCGTCGATCGGTTCGATCAGCAGCGCCGAGCCTTGCAACGGCGTTTGCAGGAAATGGCGAAGGTCCTCGTACGCGATCGGGACTCGTTTGGTCTCCGCGTCGGCAAAGAGCTGGGCCCACGAGAACCGTCCAGTGAGGTAGTAGAGGTCGACCGCGTCCTTGACCTCGGCTCGGTTTTCAAACGCGCCGATCTTGTTGGCGGCGATGTCGCGCAGCCCGTGCGCGTGCACGCCGAGCGCGGAGGGCGCCGGTGCTTCGAGGCGCCGGCTGTCGGGAGCAACGTCGACCGAAATGCGATCCGAACCGTCACCGACCCACATCCGCATGAAGGCGACAGACTCCGTCACGGGGTCGACGCTGAACCCTGCCGACTGCAACTCGTTCGCAAAGTCGCGGCCAAGACTACCCGCATGACCGTGCTGCGTGAACAAGTCGATGTCGTCCGAATAGCGGTGATGCAGGTACAGTCGCGCGAGTGCCGTTCCGCCGGTCAGCACGAGCGCATCGCCATACGTGGCGGCGACGGCGAGGATGCGGTCTTGCAGCGGATAGAGGGCGCCTTCATAGTACGCCCGCTCATCGGGCGTCGCGACCCGGAACGGCGGAACGCTCAGCATGCCACCATCATACCACCCAGGCGTCGTCTGCGCCCGCGTACGTGTTCCCGTAGAGACTCTCGGCCGCTGGATACGGTTCGGCTTCGACCTCGTCGGTCGTGCGGTTCACCAGCTCGTTGATCTCGCGTTTGATCGCCTTTGTTTCGTCGTCGGTCAGCGCGCCGCGCTCGAGCAGATAGCGCTCGAACTTCGGCACGGGGTCGTCGGGCCGGTGTCCGGCAACCTCGTCGCGGGTGCGGTAGGTGCGATCGTCGTCGTCGGTCGTGTGCGAGAGGAAGCGGTAGCACTTCGACTCGACCAGCACCGGCCCGTTCCCCGCGGCCGCATGCGCGCGCGCTTCGCGAACCGTCGTGTAGACCGCAACCGGATCGAAGCCGTCGCAGGTCACGCCGCGCATGCCGTACCCGGCCGCGCGCGTCGCGATCGTGGGCACGCGCATCTGCTTGCTGATGTGCGTCGAGATCGCCCACTCGTTGTTCTCGCACAGGAAGATCACCGGGAGCGCGTGGACGGCGGCGAAGTTCAGCGCTTCATGCCACTCGCCTTGCGAGGTCGCGCCTTCACCGAACTGGCAGAACACGACCCGGTCGCGTTCGTTGCGGTACTTCAGCTTCCAGGCCGCGCCGACGGCGTGCGTGCACTGGGCGGCGATGACCGAGGAGATCGACGCGATCCCGAGCGCTCGCGCGGTGACGTGGTTGATGATCGAGCGCCCGCCGGTGGTGTCTTTCGCGCGGGCGAGCTGCGAGCGAAAGATGTCGACCAGCGGGAAGCCGCAGGCGAGCACGATCCCGGTGTTGCGATAGTACGGGTACAGCAGATCCTTGCCGCGCTCGAAGGCGAGCCCGGTCCCGGCCTGAGCCGCCTCGTGCCCTTCCGAGCCCATCGCAATCCCGATCTTGCCCTGGCGGTTGAGCTGGAAGCCGCGCGTGTCTACCGCGCGCTGCACGAGCATGTCGCGGTAGAGCTTGAGCAGTTGCTCGCGGGTGATCTCGCTGCCGGCGGGGGTACTGAGCGCCATCGCGGGGAGCCTTCCCCGGCTGCGAGCCCGCCCCTACCGAGCGGTCGGGCGGGGAAGGGCGCCGTGCGCTCGGAAGACCGTCGCGATGCGTACCGGGTCGTCTTGCTTCGTCGCCGCCGCCATGCTGGCTGCGGCGCTTTCGTCTTCCGTCGCGGCATCCGCGGCGTCGGGGGAGGACAAGACGCCCGTCTCGCCCCGCAAGCCCGCGGCGAAGCGGGTGGTGACCCCGTCACGAGGGCCCGACACCGACGGCGTGAAGTTTCGCGCGATCGGCCCGGCGACGTCGGGCGGACGCGTGCCGGCGATCGCGGGCAGCGATCGCGATCCGGCGCTCTACTATGCGGGCGGTGCGGGCGGCGGCGTCTTCAAGTCGAGCGACGGCGGATCGTCGTTTCAGCCGGTCTGGACCGACGCCTCGAAATTCGGCGCGATCGGCGCGATCGCGATCGCACCGAGCGACGACAAAACGGTCTGGGTCGGGACCGGCGAGTCGAATCCACGCAACGACGTCTCGTACGGCGACGGCGTGTGGCTCACGCGTGACGGTGCGAAGCATTGGACGCACGCTGGACTCTCCGACACCGCGCTGATCTCGAAGATCCTGGTCGATCCCCAGAACCCGAAGCGCGCGATCGTCGGCGCGCTCGGCGACCCGTGGAAGGACAGCGCGTCGCGCGGCGTCTACGTCACCGACGACGGCGGGCGCACGTGGGAGAAAACGCTCTACGTCGGCCCGTCGAGCGGCGCCGCCGACCTGGCGTGGAGTCCGAAGGCGCCGCGCACGGTGTTCGCGGCGATCTGGCAATTCCGCCGCGAGCCGTGGATCGCGACCAGCGGCGGCGCGGCCGACGGATTGTATCGCTCGCGCGACGGCGGCCGCACGTGGGCGAAGATCCAAGGTCATGGCTTCCCGACCGACACGCTCGGACGGATCGGCGTGGCGGTCGCGCCGAGCGATCCGCAGCGCGTCTACGCGGTCGTGCAGTCGAAACAGGGGACGATCTGGCGTTCCGGCGACGGCGGCGACACCTGGCGCCGCGTCTCGAGCGACACCACACCCGAACAGCGTCCGTTCTACTTCAGCCACCTCGCCGCCGACCCGCGAAACAAGAACCGCGTCATCGCGGTCTCGATGTACCTGACGCTCTCGAAAGACGGCGGCCGGACGTGGAAGCATCTCACCGGCTCGGTCCACGTCGACAACCACGCGCTGTGGTGGTCGGCTGACGGGACGCGGATCCTAGAGGGCAACGACGGCGGCGTGATCCTCAGCCGCAACGGCGGCGACTCGTGGGCGTTCCTCGACCGCATCCCGCTCGCGCAGATCTACCACGTCGGATTCTCCGATGAGAAGCCGTATCTGATCTGCGGCGGCCTGCAGGACAACAGCTCGTGGTGCGCGCCGACGACCGCGCGCAACGGGATCGGGTTGATGAACCGCGACTGGTTCGCGATCGCGGGTGGCGACGGCATGTACGCGATCCCCGATCCGTCGGATCCGAACTTCGTCTGGACGAACACCCAGGACGGCGTGCTCGGCATCTACGACCGGACCGCGCGCCAGAGCGTCGACGTCTCCCCGTTTCCGCGCGACGTGTTCACGTCGGTGACGTCGTACGCCGAGTCGCGCTACCGCTTCAACTGGAACGCGCCGCTCGCGTTCTCCCCGCAGGACGGGCACGTCGCCTACTTCGGCGGTAACGTCGTCTTCACGACCACCGACCGCGGGCGTCATTGGACTCCGATCAGCCCCGATCTGACGCGCAACGAGAAGCAGCACCAGCGCGCGTCGGGCGGGACGATCAGCCTCGACGTCTCGGGCGCCGAGTACTACGATACGACGCTCGCGATCGCGCCCTCACCGAAGGACACGAACGTGATCTGGGTGGGCACCGACGACGGGCTCGTGCACGTCACCCGCGACGGGGCCGCGCACTGGACCGGCGTCACGCCGCGCGGCTGGCCCAAGTACGGCCGCGTCGAGGTGATCGAGGCCAGCCCGCATGCGGCCGGAACGGCGTTCACGCTGCTCGACCGGCACGATCTCGGCGATTTCCGGCCGTACGCGTTCGTCACCGACGACTACGGTGCGACGTGGCGCTCGATCGCCGCCAACCTCCCGGCGAACGCGCCGGTTCGCGTGATCCGGCAGGATCCGCGCGAGCCGAACCTGCTCTACGCCGGGACCGAGAACGCACTGTGGATCTCGTACGACCGCGGCGGACGCTGGGAGCGGCTGCGGAGCGGCTTCCCGGTCGTCCCGGTCTACGACATCCACGTGCAGCCGGCGGCGAACGACCTGCTGATCGCGACGCACGGACGCGGGTTCTACGTGCTCGACGATCTCGCACCGCTGCAGCAGCTCGCCGCGGCGCGCCGCACCGGCGTGCAGTTCTTCCCGGTTCGCGAGGCGACGCTGTGGGCGGCCTGGCCGTCGGTCGAAGCCGGCGACGGCAACGCGCTGCCCGCGAACCAGTTCTCCGGGCCCAATGCGCCGAGCGGTGCCGTGCTGACGTTCTACCAGCGCACCAAGGCGAAGGCTCGACCGTGGTTCGAGATCGTCGACGCGAACGGCAAGGTCGTGCGCACGCTGCGGGGCGGCGTGCCCTTTGATCCCGCCGATCCGCCGAAAGATCCGCGCGCGAAGTTCTACGTCAGCAACGACCGCGGGCTCAACCGGATCACGTGGAGCGGCAACGAGAACGGCCCCACCCGCTGGCTCGGCACCTCGTTCCAGAACGCCGGCCCGACCGAGGGCGCCGAGGCGCTGCCGGGACGGTATACTGCGCGCCTCCACGCCGGTGCGAACGTGTACGAGCAGCAGTTCGCGCTCGTCGACGATCCGTTGAGCCCGTTCACCCCGGAGCAGCGTGCGTCGCGGCATACGTACCTCGCGACGCTGTACGGCTGGATCGACGGGATCGACAAGGCGCTCAACGAGATCGACCGCCGGTTGAAGCACCACCCGGCGCCCGGCGAGCGGGCGGCGCTCACCGCGCTGCGCGACGAGCTCTCGTCGAACTCGCTGCACGACGAGGACTCGATCGGCCGGCCCGACCGGATTCGCGAACGTGTCTTCGGGCTGACGGGTCTGTTCGGCGGCAACCTGCAGCCGCCGTTCGAGCAGCACCAGACGGCGCTCGACGCCCTGAAACCCGACGTGGGGACGGCGTACGCCCGCATCCGTGCCGCGCTCGGCTCCGAATGGTTCGCCAAGACGATCGGCGTTCGGCGATTAAACCTGCCGGCAAACGCGATCATCGTCGCGCCGAAGCCCGCGCCTACCTCGTCACCGTGATCGTTGCGATGGAACCGCGCAAGCCGTACGACATCGACTCGCTGACCGACGTCGCGCTGCGTGTCTTCGCGGACCGCGGGTACGACGGCGCGTCGATGGACGACGTCGCGCGTGCGGCGGGGATCACCAAAGCGTCGATCTACCACCACGTCAGCGGGAAGGAAGCGCTGCTCGAATGCGGGCTCGGCCGTGCGCTCGACGCGCTGTTCGCGATCCTCGACGAGCCCGGCGCGCGCGAAGGTCCGGCCGTCGGCCGGCTGCGTCACATCGTCGAGCGGGTCGCCGACACCACGTTGAACTTGCTCCCGGAGCTGACGGTGCTGTTCCGCATCCACGGTACCTCGAAGAGCGAGCGCAACGCCGTCGAGCGCCGGCGCGCGTTCGACCGGCTCGTGACCGGGATCATCACGCAGGCGCAGCGCGACGGCGACGTGCGCGGCGATATCGATCCGCGCCTGACCGCGCGGCTGATCTTCGGGCTGTCGAACTCGGTCGTCGAGTGGTACCGCAGCGGATCCCTCTCGCGCGCCGCGATCGCGCGCGCGGTCGTGGCGATCGCGTTTGACGGCATCGCCTCGCGCTGAGCGACGGCTACGACCCGCGGCCGCGTTCGCCGACGAGCAGCGAGATGCGGTCCTCGAGCGCGCGGACGCGCAGCGCGATCGCGTCTGGGGCGGCCGGCGGCTCCGCGTCGTCCGGCACGCCGTTGGCGAGGTACCATGCGCCGGTCCCCAGCTCTTTGGCGAGTCGCAGCCCGATGACGAAGCTGGCCATTTTCGTCTGGCCGCTCTCCATCTGGCGGATCGCGCCCTCGGTGACGCCGACCCGATGCGCGAGCTGCGCGCAGCTCACGCCGCGCGCGACGCGCAACCGGCGCAGGCGTTCACCGAAGCTTTCCACGCGCAGCACCGCGCTCGCCGCCGGCTCCGGCTCACGGCCTGCACGGCGCGTCCGCCGGGCGAACGACGCCGGTCGTGCGATAGCCGCGCACGTCGTAGCGGGCGAGGATCCATGGGCGCAGCATCGCCCGGTCCTCGCGGTCCAGGCGCTCGATCTGGCGCTGCACCTCGTGAAGGCTCGGCGGGACGGTGGCAGGGTCGGAGCGGAAACGGTCGAGCGGTTCCATCAGACGCGCGTTCTTCGACCGGCTGCATCGAACACCTGTTCGAT
>CALEOJ010000247.1 GCA_937910425.1 uncultured candidate division WPS-2 bacterium | reverse complement strand
TATCGGACGCCGCAGCCGCGGCTGCGCGAAGGGCGCTGGTTCGGCGCGTCGCGACACGTCCGCGCGATGATGGACCTCTCCGACGGCCTCTCGACCGATCTCGCGCGTCTCTGCGCGGCGTCGGGCGCCGGCGCGACGATCGATCTGGTCCCGGTGCACGATGCGGCGCGGCGGGTCGCCGCGCGCACCTGCGACGACGCCGATACCTGGGCGCTCGACGGCGGCGAGGACTTCGAGCTGCTGATCGCGATCGAGAAGCGCGCCTTCCGGCATCTCGCGGCGCGATTCGCCGCGCGCTTCGGTCGCGCGTTGATCGCCATTGGGCGGATCACCGAGGGAGCGGGCGTTCGGCTGGCCAACGGCGTCGCCATCGACCCTTCCGGCTGGGATCACCTGCGATGACGACGAGCTCGGCGAACGGCGACGAGCGTCCCCGCGCCTACCCGCTGCTGGGGTCGATCCAGAACAGTGTCGGCTACGGCTTTCTCGGCAACGAAGCCGTGAGCGCAAGGGTCCCGGGATCGCGGTCGTCACCTCGTTCGCGCGCGACGCCGAGCGCCGCCGGACGACCACGATCTTCTCGAACGGCTACGTCTACGAGCGGATCGGCTCTCCGTACCACTCTTCGCTGCCCGGCTACGGCGCGGGCGACATCCTGGCCGGCGGGATCGCGGTGATGCTCGCGCTCGGGGCGACCCCCTGGGCGGCGACGGTGCTGGCGACGGCCCTGGCCTCACTCGCGGTCGAGCGGACCACCGGGTACGGCGCCGCGGCCGCCGACCCCGTCGCGGCGCTCGACCTGTTCAAGCCGCTCTCGTACCTCTCGGACGGGGCCGCCGCGCGGTACGCCGAGCGGTTCGGGGTCGGGTCGACCCCGATCGCGGCCAACGACGGAGAAGGGGCCCGACTCACGTTCGCGCCCCCGAAAAATTCGATCGTCTACTGAGCGGCTGCGGCCAAAGGCCGGAGCTCTAGACTGAGCCGACGCGCTTGACGCGCTTGCTCCGCAGACAGTTGGTGCAGACGCGAGCGGTCTTGTGCGTGCCGCGGTCGTCGACGCGGACGGCCTGCAGGTTGGGCAGCCACCGGCGCTTGGTCTTGTTCATCGCGTGGCTGACGTTGTTCCCGGCCATGGGACCCTTGCCGCACACATCACATCGCTTGGCCATAACAGGCGGATTGTATCAGAACGGACCCAGCCGAACAAGGCCGCGTCAGCCCGCGGCCCGATTTGTGGGCGCAGGGCGGAGCCCGGTTCGCCAGGAACGCGAGGAGCGCTCCATGGCAGTCACTCAGCTCGACGGGCGGGCGTTCGAGAAGTTTGTCGCCGCCGGCACCTACTTCTTACGGAAGTACCGCGGCGTGCTCAACGACCTCAACGTCTTCCCGGTCCCCGACGGCGACACCGGGTCGAACATGTTCCTGACAGCCAAGGCGGCGCTCGCCGAAGCCCACCGGGTCCGCGAAAGGGACCTCTCGGTGGTCGCCGCTGCGGCGGCGAACGGCTCGCTGCTCGGGGCGCGTGGGAACAGCGGGGTGATTCTCTCGCAGATGCTGCGCGGGTTCGCCCACAGCGTCCGCCACCGTCCGGCGATCGATACGTTCCAGCTCGCCCTGGGGATGCGCGAGGCGGTCGGCGCGGCCCGCAGCGCCCTGACCAAGCCGGTCGAGGGGACGATCCTCTCGGTCGCCGCCGCTGCCGCCGACGAAGCGTACCGCCTGGCGGTCCGCGAGCCCGACTTCTACCGCCTGGCGAACGCGGTGCTGCGCGCGGCGAACGACGCCCTCGACCGGACCCCGGAGCAGCTGCCGGTGCTCAAGGAGGCCGGGGTCGTCGATGCGGGCGGCGCCGGGTTCTGCTACTTCCTCGAAGGGGTGCTGCGCTTTCTCCCCGAGCAGACCGTGCGGACCACCGCCTTCCCGCGCCGGCCGGTCCGCTCGTCGGTCTTCACCCGTCGCCAAGTCGTCGGCGACAACCACTACTGCACAGAGTTCGTCCTCGAGGACGCGACCGTCGAGGTGCACCCGCTGCGCGACGAGCTGGAGCGGCACGGAGACTCGCTGCTCGTGATCGGCGGAAGGCCGACGATCAAGGTCCACGTCCACACGGCCGCGCCGGAGACCGTGCGGGAGATCGCCGCGCGGTACGGGACGGTCACGCGCTGGAAGCGCGAGGACATGGCGCAGCAGCACAACCTGCTAGTGGTCGATGCCCCTCCGAAAGCGCTCGGGGTTGCGGCCGTCGTGCCGGGTGCCGGGTTCGACCGCATCGCGCGCGAGCTCGGCGCCGAGGTGACGATCCCGGTGCCGGCCGGGGCGAACCCCTCGGTGCGCGACCTGCTGGTCGGAGTCAACGCATCGATGGCGAGCACCGTCTACCTGCTGCCCAACGACCCGAACGTCGCGCTCGCGGCGCGTGAAGTCGCGGCGCTCACCGCGAAGACGGTCATCGTCGTTGCCAGCCCGGATCCGATCGCCGGGCTCGCTGTTCTGTTGCGGCTCGGCGGCGCCGAGGAGCCGGTTGAGCCGGAAGAGCTGACGCGGGTGCTCGAAGGCGTCCGCAGCGCGTCGGTGTTCTTCGCCGGTAAGGATGCGAGCGTGGGCGGCGTCGCCGTGCAGAAGGGGGCGCCGACCGCTGCGCTCGGCAAGCAGCTGCTGGCCGCCGGATCGCTCGGCGAGGTCATCATCGATGCGGCGCGCGCGCTCGGCGCCGGGGACGGCGGCCTCGTGACCCTCTACTACGGCGGCGCGCAGAAAGAGCGCGACGCGCAGAAGTACGCGGCGCTGCTCGGCGAACAGTTCGCCGACGTGGACGTCGAGTATTACTACGGTGGCCAGTCGTCGGTCGAGTACTGGATATCGGTTGAGCGCTAGCACATCACCCGAGTCGAAGGTGCCGGTCATCGCCGTCGACGCGATGGGGGGCGACGACGCACCGAACGCGATCGTCGCGGGCGCGATCGCGGCGCATCATGACGGGCTCGGCAGGATCGTGCTCGTCGGCGACCGCGCGCGCATCGAGCCGTTATTGCGCGGCGAGCACGGGATCGAGATCGTGCACTCCGCCGGCGAGGTCGCGATGGACGCTCACGCTTCGCAAGCGGTGCGTAAGTCGGCCGGAACCTCGCTCGGCGATGCAATCGACCTCGTCCGCGACGGACGTGCCGACGCGGTCGTTTCGGCCGGAAACAGCGGCGCGTTTCTGGCGATCGCGGTGATCCGATTGCGGACGATCCCGGGGATCGCGCGCCCGGCGATCGGCGCCGTGTTGCCCGGGCGGCACGGCCCGGTCGTGCTGTGCGACGCCGGCGCGAATGTCGACTGCAAGCCCGAATGGCTACTGCAGTTCGGACTGATGGGGAGCGCGTACGCGCGCGCGGCGCTCGGAATCGCCGAGCCTCGGGTCGGCTTGGTGTCAGTCGGCGAAGAGCCCACCAAAGGGAACGCGCAAGTGCTAGAAGCGGCGGAGCTGCTGCGCGCCGCGAAGGTGAAGTTCGTCGGCAACATCGAGGGGAAGGACATCCTGGTGAACCACGCCGACGTCGTCGTCGCCGACGGCTTCGTCGGCAACGTCATCTTGAAGACCGCCGAAGGGAGCGCGAGTTTTTTCCGCGACACGTTGCGTGAATCGTACGAATCGGCGGGCCCGCTCGGAAAGATCGGCGCACTGTTCAGCCGCGGCGTGTTCGCGGCGATGAGGGTGAAGCTCGACTACTCGACCTACGGCGGGGCGCCGCTGCTCGGCGTGCGCGGGAACTGCGTGGTCGCGCACGGGCGGTCGGACCGCACCGCGATCCGCAACGCGATTCGCCAGGCGGCGACGATCGCCGGACACGATCTGATCGGCTCGATCGCGGAGTTGCTCGCCGCATGAGTTCCCTATCGACCGGCTCAGGACAGGTCGCGATCGTCACCGACTCGACCGCCGACCTCGACCCCGCCGATGCCGCGGCGCGCGGTATCGAGGTCGTCCCGCTGTTCGTCAACTTCGGTGACACCCGCTATCGCGACCGCGCCGAGCTCTCGCTGGACGAATTCTACCGCAAGCTCGCGAGCCTCAAGGTGCTGCCGACCACCGCGCAGCCGACGCCTGCGATGTTCGAGGACGCCTTCCGCCCGAACGTCGAGGCAGGCCGTCCGGTCGTCTGCATAACATGCATGGGGGCCCTGTCGGGAACGAACAATGCGGCAAACACCGCCGCGAAGGCGTTCCCGGACGCCGAGATCCACGTCTTCGACAGCGAATCCGTCGCCGGCGGCCTCGCCTTGTTAGCCCAGCACGCCGCGGAGGTCGCCGCCGCGGGCGGCGACGCGCGGGAGGTGCTCGCGACGCTCGCACGCGACCGCGCCGTGCTGCGCGGCTTCGCGACGATCCCCGATCTCTCGCACGCCGTGCGCACCGGGCGCGTCTCGCGCGCGCAAGCGTTCGTCGGTTCGCTGGTCAAGATCGTCCCGGTGCTGCGCGTCGGGGGCGGAAAGCTCGAGGAGTACGCGCGCGTCCGCACCTTCGCGCGCGCGATCGACACGATGGTCGACGCCGCCGCGCTCGAAGCGAACAAAGCCGACGGGGCACGCCTGGCCGTGATCCACTCGCGCGCCGCCGACCTGGCCACCACCATCACCGCGCAGCTGCGCGAGAAGATCACGACGGTCCCGCACTCGTTCGAGCAGCTCGAAGCCGGTCCGGTGATCGGCACCCACGCCGGCCAAGGCGCAGTCGGAATCTTCGTCATCCCCGGCACGTGACCGCCGGCGTCTACGTCCATCTGCCGTTTTGTCCGTATATCTGCCCGTACTGCGATTTCGCGAAATGGGCGTGGGACGATGCACGCGCGGCTCGCTATCTCGATGCTCTACGCGCCGAGATGTCGTCGGCGCCGGTCGTCGCGGCGCGTACGCTGTTCTTCGGCGGGGGGACACCGTCGATGTACGGGCCCGACGTCCTCGCGTCGCTGATCGCGGAGGTGCGCGCGCGCTTCGGGCTGCCGGCCGACGCCGAAGTGACTGCCGAGGCGAACCCCGACCCGCTGCTCGCCGCGCGCGTCCCCGGGCTGCGCGCCGCAGGGGTGAACCGGTTGTCGATCGGCGTGCAGTCGTTCGATGCGCGCGAACTGCGTGTGCTCGGGCGGCGGCACACTGCCGCCGACGTCGAGCGCGCTGTCGATGCCGCGCGCGATGCCGGCTACACGAACGTCTCGATCGACCTGATCTTTGCCGTGCCGGGACAGACGGAGGAGAGCTGGGCGGCATCGCTGGACGCGGCGATCGCGCTCGGCGTCGAGCACGTTTCGTGCTACGGCCTGACGATCGAAGAGGGGACGCCGTACGCGACCTGGTTCGCGCGCGATCCCTCCGCGTTTGCGGGCGAGACGCGAGAAGCCGCGATGTATGCGCTCGCGATCGCACGGCTCCGCGCGGCGGGATTCGAGCACTACGAGATCTCGAACTGGGCGAAGCCCGGGTTCCGCTCCCAGCACAACCAGCTGTACTGGGCCAATGCATCGTATTTGGGCCTGGGCGTCGGCGCCGCATCGTATCTGGGCGGCGTCCGCTCGACGCACACCCGTGACCTCGACGCCTACTGCCGAGCAGCGCTCGCCGGCGAGGCGATCCCGGGCGAGAGCGAGCGGCTCGAGGGCGCCGCGCAGGCCGGGGAAGCGATCATGCTGGCGCTGCGGACCGCCGAAGGAGTCGACCTGGAGCGCTTCCGCGAACGGTACGGCATCGATGTGCACGAACGGTATCGGAAGGTGGTCGGCGATCTGGTCGCGGCGGGAGTCCTCCTCGCCGACGGCGCGCGTCTGCGCCTCACCGAGCGCGGCCGGTTCGTAGCGAACGATGTCTGTGGTGCGTTCCTCGCCGACTGAGCCCGGCCGCGGGATCGGAACGGCGGTCCTGCGTCTCGTGTTTGCCGCGATCTTCGGCGTCACGGGGTTCCTGCTCGGACAGCAGGCCTATCTCCACCTGATCTCGCTGCACGTCGCCAGTCAGTTCTGGCAGCTCGCGTTCCTGGTCGCCGCGCCGGTGGTCGGCGCGGTGATCGGCGTCCTGCTGGTGCCGGCCGCGCAGGTGCTGTTCGAGACCGAGCTCCATGCGGTCGAGCGCGCGATCGACCGCCTCGCGCCGGGCGAGCTCGTCGGCGGTGCGATCGGGCTCGTCACCGGGCTGGTGATCGCCTTCCTGGTGAAGAGCATCCTGTTCGAGTTCGTCGCGTTCGCCGGACCGACGGGTGGATACATCGCGATCGCGCTGTACCTAGTGCTCTCGATCTTCGCCGCTTTTCTCGGCGCTCGCGTCGGCGCCAAGCAGCGCGTCGCGATCGGCCGCATCGCGGCTCCCGCGGCGTCGACTGCCGGCGGCGGTGAGCCGAAGGTGCTCGACACCTCGGTCGTGATCGACGGGCGCGTGCTCGACATCGTGCGCAGCGGGTTCCTGGAGGGACCGCTGCTGCTGCCGCGCTTCGTGCTGCGCGAGCTGCAGCTGATCGCCGACAGTGCCGACCCGCTCCGGCGCACGCGTGGACGGCGCGGCCTGGAGATGCTCTCGACGTTGCAGCAGACCGTTCCGATCGAGATCGTCGAACGTGATCCCGAGGACATCGCGCAGGTCGATGCCAAGCTGGTGCGGCTGGCTCAGGAACGCGGCGCGAAACTGGTGACCAACGACTACAACCTCAACCGGGTCGCGCAAGTGGAGGGCGTCGCCGTTCTCAATATCAACGAGCTCGCCAACGCGCTCAAGCCGGTGCTGCTGCCCGGCGAGGAGCTGCGCGTCGCCGTGATCCGCGAAGGTCGCGAGTCACACCAGGGCGTCGGTTATCTCGACGACGGCACGATGATCGTGATCGAGAACGGCCGCCGGCTGATCGGCGAGACGATCGACGTTGCGGTCACCAGCGCGCTGCAAACAAACGCCGGCCGCATGATCTTTGCCCGTCCGAAAGCACGCGCGTGATCTGGGGCGCGATCATCGTTGCAGCGGGGCACGGGACGCGGTTCGGGCGGCCGAAACAGCTGGTGGAGCTCGCCGGAAAACCGATGATCGCGTGGTCGATCGAGGCGTTCGCGGCGATGCCGGAGATCGCGGAGCTGGTCGTCGTCACCGAGCCGGAGTTCGTGGAACGCGTCGAAGCGGTCGTCCATCCGCGCGTGCGCTACGCGTCGGTGCGGGTGGTGCGCGGCGGTCCGGATCGGCAGGCCAGCGTTGCGCATGGGCTCGACGCGCTCTCCGGCGAGGTCGCGGCGGTGCTCGTTCACGACGGCGCGCGGCCAATGGTGCGAACCTCCGACGTTCGTGCCGGGATGCGCGTCGTTCGCCAAGGCACCGCGTCGCTGCTCGCGACGCCGGTCGTCGACACGGTGAAGGCGGCCGACGCCGACGGCAAGGTGACGCGCACGCTGGACCGTACGTCGCTGTGGGCGGCGCAGACGCCCCAGTTCGCCACCGCGCGCGACCTGCGACGTGCGCACGCGGACGCGCTGCGCCGCGCTCAGCCGCCCGTGACCGACGACGCGGTGCTGCTCGAACGTGCCGGCTTCGACGTCCTGATCGTGGAGGGTTCGCCGGAGAACTTCAAGGTGACGCTCGCGAGCGATCTCGCGCGCGCCGAAGCGCTGCTGCGCGAGCGCGGCGAGGAGGGCGCGGCCGAGGAAGAGATCCTCGTCGTCGAGTGTTTCCTCGATCCGCGCGCCGTCGATCACGTCCTGCTCGAGTTCGAGGCGCGCGACGCGCGCGTCGACGAGATCGATCGCGATCTTCCGAGCGCGACCGTGATCCGCGCCTACGCGACGCGCGCGGCGCTGCGCGGCTTCGGCGCGCGGCTGCACACGCTCGCCGGCGAGGACGCGCTCTTCACCACGCATCTCTCGCACTTGGCGCCGCGTACCACGCCGCCGCTGGATCGCGAGCACTAGCCTTGCATCCGCACCAGTATCGAGTCGGACACGGGTTCGACGCGCACCGGCTCGTCGAGGGACGGCCGTTCGTGTTGGGCGGCGTGCGCATCGAGCACGAAAAGGGACCGCTCGGCCACAGCGACGCCGACGTGCTCTCGCACGCGATCGCGGACGCGCTGCTCGGCGCGTGCGCGCTGGGCGATCTCGGCGCGCACTTTCCGGAGACCGACCCGCAGTGGAAGGACGCCGACTCGCTACGGCTGCTGGCGGCCTGCCACGAGCTCGCGGTGCGGCACGGCTGGACGATCGCCAACATCGATGCGACGGTCGTGGTTCAGCTCCCGCGGCTGTCCCCGCACGTCCCGCTGATGCGCGACGCGATCGCGGACGCGCTCGGGCTCGACGTCGCCCGGATCAGCGTCAAAGCGAAGACGAGCGAAGGGATGGGTTATACGGGCGACGGTTCGGGGATCGCCGCGTATGCCGTCGTGCTGGCCGAAGCGCTCGAGCGCCGTGACGCACCGTCGTCGCCGGGGTCAGCGGCGTCGCCCAACGGCTGAGCCGGTCTGCTCGCGGACGGGCGCGCGGTCAGGAACCGGTCGTCGTCGCCCAGGCCGCGAAACGGCGCGAACCAGATCACAGCGCCTTGCCTTGGAGCTCCGAGGTGCGCAGGTCGGGCCCGCGCGTGTCTTCGCGCTGGCGGCGACGCGTCGTAAGCTCATCATCCCACACCCCGGTAGCGGCGCATTCGGCTGCAACCGAGGAAAGCTCGGCCAGAAACCGCATGGCGCCAACTACGCGCCGACTCTCCGTCGAGGAGTTCATGGCCCAACGATAGCCGAGTCTTCCGGTCGCCTCTATCCGGACGGGTACGGATGTTGAGCCTCGGGACTACGTAGCTTACGATTCGGCCGAGCCGCTCAGGAGCGTCTCGAGCCCCCGGCGACTCGCGACACCCAGCTTGCGGTAGATCGCCGCAATGTGGGTCTCGACGGTGCGTTCCGAGATGACGAGCCGGTCGGCGATCGTCCGCGTCGGATGACCGGCGACGACGAGTCCGGCAATCTCGCGCTCGCGTCCGGTGAGCGTCGACGCGCCGCGCCGCCGGCTGCGGTCGAGATCACCCACGTGCGTGATCCGACCGACTTCGGCGGTCGCGCCCATCCGGCGAAAGAGTGCTAGCGCCTCCGGGACGCGGCCGGCGAGTTCCAGTGCGTATGCTTCGTAGAGCGTCCAGCCCGCGTCGCGAAACGCGGCGGCGGCCGTCTCCGCATGGGCCAGCGACTCCTCGCGCCGCCGCCTCCGCAGTGCTTCGCGCGCGTCAATCATCGCGAGCACGCCTTGCGCCGGACGAGCTCCTGCGCGCGACGCGACGTGCATGGCCAGCTCGCGCGCACGGACCCGAGTCGCGCCGTCGCCGTGCAGCGACGCTGCGTCGAGGAGCCAATACGGTATCTCGACCTCGGAGAAGATCGGTAGCACTCGCGCGAGCACATCGCCCGCTTCCGCGATGCGGTGCTCGGCGGCGAGCCGGTATGCGATCGCGCCCGCCAGCACGCTGACCGACGCGAGCTGGACGTCGTCGATCGATGCGTCGAGTTCGCCGCGAGCACGTTCGAGGTCGCCGTCGGCGGAGTGTCCGCGCAGCGTTCCCAGGTGCAGTGCGAGCGCGACCGACCAGCGGTGCACGACGTTGACCTCGTGCTCGATCTCCGCGCCGCGAGCCAGCAGATCGGCGGCGCGGTGCAGATCACCCAGGAGCACGGCGCAGAACGCGTCGTTCAACGTGACCCATGCGGAGATGCGGCTGATCTTCGTGAGTGCTGCGACGGCCATCGCTTCCGCGTACAGCTGGTGCGCGCGACCGACCGTGCCGTATCCGAGCTCGAGGTTTGCCCAGTTGTTGTACGTACGCAGCAGTTGGTCGTAGTCACCGCTCTCGCGAGCCTCGGTGATCGCGGCTTCGAAGCGCGGCCGCGCTTCATCGGCGCGTCCGAGGTGGCTCAGAGCGGTCGCGAACGTGCCCGAGAACCGGGCGCTGATGAACGCGTCGGGCTGGACGCCGAGTCCTTCCGCGCGGGCGAGTCGCTCCAGCGCCTCGGCTGCCCGTCCTGGACCGTGAGCAGACCCGCGACCATGACCTCCGCCTCGAAACGCAGCTCGGGCTCGACGTTCTCCGTCGCCGCTAGCTCGTCCGCGGCCCGCAACCCCGCTTCGTACCGGCCGCTCTCGAAGAGGCTGCGCGCTTTGCGCAGTGCTAGCCGACGCGCGATCCGCGGCTCACCCGCGGCGTCGTGGGCTTCGGCAGCACGACCGAACCACTCGACAGATCGGAAGAGCACACGTCTGAACTCCAGTCACGCCAATATCT
>CALEOJ010000246.1 GCA_937910425.1 uncultured candidate division WPS-2 bacterium | reverse complement strand
AGACGATGCTGCGCGAGCTCGACGCGCTCCGCGGGCGCGCCGCCGAACTCGAAGCGTCGCTGGGAGCTGCGCGCGAACGCGTCGCCATGGCCGACGCCGCGGTCGAGAATGCGCGCCGCAAGCGCGAGGCGACGGCCGATGAGTCCGCGCAGCGCGAGGCGGACGAGCGCCTTGCGCTCAGCGAGGATCGTGAAGCGACCGCGGCCGGCGAGTCCGGGCGCCGCCGTCTCGCCGAGATCGACGCCGAGCTCGGGATGCTGCAGCAGAACTTCGCGCAGAATCCCGCCACCGACGACGAACAAGGCGACGTCCTCGCGCGATACTCCGGCGAGCCGAGCGAGATCGTCGACGAACTGCCGCGGCTGCGCGAAGAACTGACGCGCCTGCAAGCCAACGTGAACCTGAACGCCGAGGCCGACCGCGACGAGCTGACCGAACGCGAGCGGTTCCTGCGCGAGCAGATGGACGACTTGCACCGGGCGCGCGAGACGCTGCTCGCGACGATCGCCGAGATCGAGACCTCGTGTCAGGTGCAGTTCAACGAGATGTTCGATGCGGTGAAGCGACAGTTCAGCACGGTCTTCGAGCAGCTGTTCCCGGGCGGCCAAGCCGAGATGTGGCAGACGAATCCAGAGAATCTCAGCGAGACCGGGATCGAGATCTCGGTCCAGCCGCCGGGCAAGAAGATGACCTCGCTGGCGGCGCTCTCGGGCGGCGAGCGCGCGATGACGGCGTCCGCGCTCATCTTCGCGTTGATCGCGGTGAAGCCGTCGCCGTTCTATCTGCTCGACGAGGTCGACGCGGCGCTCGACGACGCGAACGTCGAGCGGCTCTCGACGAAGATCCGCGAGGTCTCGGCGACCGCGCAGATGCTGATCGTCACGCACAACAAGAAGACGATGGAGCTCGCCCAGCGCCTCTACGGCGTGACGATGCAGGAGCCCGGCGTCAGCTCGATCATCAGCGCGACGCTCGACGACCACCTGGTCGCGCCGCCGCTGATCGAAGAGCCGCAGCGTGAACCCGCCATCGCCCGCTAACCGAGCCGCCGTCGCGCTGATCTCGGTCTACGACCGCACCGGCGTCGCCGCGCTTGCGCGCGCGCTCGCCGAGCGCGGCGTCCCGATCTACGCGACCGGCGGAACGCGCGCCCACCTTCGCGAGCACGGGATCGACGCGCTGGACGTGGGCGATCTCACCGGCTACCCCTCGCTGTTCGACGGGCGCGTGAAGACGCTGCACCCCAACGTCTTCGGCGGAATCCTCAAGGACCGCGACAGCGCGGTGCACCGCGGCGAAGCGGAGCGCCACGGCATCCCGACGATCTCGACCGTGGTCGTGAACCTCTACCCGTTCGAGGCGACGGTCGCGAACGAGAGCGCGACGCTGCAGGAGGCGATCGAGCAGATCGACATCGGCGGCGTCTCGCTGCTGCGGGCCGCGGCGAAGAACTTCGAACACGTCACGGTGCTCAGCGAGCCGGCGCAGTACGACGCGTTCGTCGTCGCGATGGGGAGCGGCGGACTCGACGCCTCGACCCGGCGGCGCTATGCGACCCGTGCGTTCGAGCGCACGGCGGAGTACGACAGCGCGATCGCGCGCTACATGGAGTCGGGGCTGCTGGCCAACGAGCTGCCCGGTTCGCTGGCGCTGACGATTCCGATCGAGCAGCCGCTGCGCTACGGCGAGAACCCGCAGGATCGCGCCGCGTTCTACCTCGCGCGCGAGGCGCAGCTCCCCGAGCAGCTCGGCGGCAAGGCGCTTTCGTACAACAACTTGCTCGACCTCGACGCGACGCTGCGGATTTTGGTGCGCGCACCGCTGGGGTTCGCGCAGGATCCGCCCTACACGCCACCGCGCGCCGCGCGGGCGGCGATCGTCAAGCACACGGTGCCGTGCGGCGTCGCCGAGCGCGCGTCGGTCGCCGAGGCGGTGCGCGAGGCGCTCGCCGCCGATCCGGTTTCGGCGTACGGCGGGATCATCGCCGTCGACGGACGGGTCGACGCGGAGGCAGCCGCGCATCTCGCCGGCTTCTTCCTCGAGATCGTGGCGGCGCCGGCGTTCGACGACGCCGCGCTGGCGCGTCTGCGCAAGAAGAAGAACCTGCGCATCATGCGCTACAAGCAGGGGACGCCCGAGCGGATAGCGGCGGAGTTGCGCGTACGCAGCGCGCTCGGCGGCGTGCTCGCCGAAGACAACGACCCGCAGGCGCCACCCGAGCGCTGGACCGTCGTCTCGCGGCGCGATCCCTCGCCGGACGAGTGGCGCGATCTGATCTTCGCCTGGGACACCGTGCGGCACGTGAAATCGAACGGTGTCGTGATCGCGCGCGACGGCGTTTCGCGCGGCATCTGCGCGGGACAGACGAACCGTGTCAGCGCCGTGCAGATCGCGGCGCACCGCGCGCACGACCACGTTCGCGGTTCGGCGTGCGCGAGCGACGGTTTCTTCCCGTTCCCCGACGGGCTGCTCGCTGCAGCCGACGCCGGCTGCACCGCGATCATCGCGCCGCAGGGCTCGATTCGCGACGCCGAGGTGGTCGCGGCGGCCGACGAACGCGGGATCGCGCTCGTCTTTTCGACCTACCGCTACTTCTTGCACTGAGAATGCTCGGGTTCATCGTCCGGCTGGTCGGATTCGCAGTACTCCTCGGCGTCGCGTCGCGCGTCGCGCAGACGCTGTGGTCCAACGATGGTCTCGAGGCCTTCGCGGCGCTGCAGCCGCTGCACGACACCGGCGTCGTCGCGTTGCTCGTCGCCCCGTTCGTGTTGGCGCTGATCGGGATCGGACGGCTTCGCCCGCTCGCCGTCTTCGTCGCGTTTGCTCTGGCGGGTGCCGCGGTCACGGCGCCGTTCGTCTGCGCACGCCTCGCCGGCGCATGAGATTCCCCCGCTCCGCGCAGAACGTCGTCTTCGTCCTTCTTACCGGCCTCGGCTGGGGGCTGCTGGGCCCCGCCAGCAAAGTGCTGTACGCCGCGGAGCCGGGCGTCTTCGACGGCGTCACCGTCTCGGTCGCGCGCGCCGCTTGGGCGCTGCCGCTCTTTCTGTTCGCGCTGGGGCTGGCGTGGCGCATCAATCCGCCGCGACTCGACGCCAAACGCTGGACGGCGGTCGTCGCGGCCGGCCTGGTCTTCGGACTCGTCGTGTCGGTCGTGTTCACCATCGCGGCGCAGTACACGTCGGTCGCCCACATCTCGTTCTTGATCGGCGTCTCGCCGGTGACCAACACCGCGGTCGCGGCGTTGGTCTTCCGCACCGCGCTCCACCGCCGGCAATGGACCGCGCTCGTGCTGGGCGTGATCGGCGTCTCGCTGCTCGCAGCAACACACAGCAGCGACAAGTCGGCGTTTTTGGGCGACGTGCTGATGATCGTGTGGCTCATCGCGTTCGCCGCCTACGCGTGCCTGCTGCGTGTCGTCGGAACGCGGATGAACGGCGTCATGACGATGGCGCTCGTCGGCTCGATCTCGATGGCGGTGTTGTTGTTGCCTGGTCTCGCGCTCGGGAAAGGGACTGCGATCGCGCATGTCACCGACACGCCGGCGGTCGCGTGGTGGTTCTTCGGCGAGTTCGTCCTCGGCTCGACCCTGATCGCACAGACGACCTATGCCGCTGCGGTGCGGCGCCTCGGCGTCAGCCTGGCGACGATCGGCGCGGAGTACACCGCGCTCGCGGTCGGCGTGGCGATGTCGCTGGCGCTGCACGAGGCCTGGACGCCGCTCACCGTCGCCGGCGGCCTCGTCCTCTGCAGCGCGCTGGCCGCGACCTTTGCGCCGATCCCGTGGCTCGGGACGCGGGAAGGCGTCGCCCCGGCCGCGTAGCGCAGCCCCATGCCGCGCTATCTGCACACCTCGATCTTCGTCAACGACATGGCCGAGTCGATCGACTTCTACACCACCAAGATGGGGCTGAAGCTGCTCGGCGGGCCGCATCACTACCCCGGCAACGCCGACATGGCGTTCGTCGGCTCGAGCTGGGACGCGTACATCGAGCTGGTCTACGACCTGGAAGATCACCCGCCGTACGCGATCGGCAACCGCTACGAGCACCTCGCGCTCGAAGTCGACGGCGATCTGGCGGCGTTCGTCGAGAAGGTGCGCGCGCAGGGCGTGAAGATCGTCAAGGAGCCGAAGAAGGCGCCCAGTGGCACGCGCGCGATCGCGTTCGTCGAGGACCCAAACGGCATCCCGGTCGAGCTGCTGGAGCCGCGCGAAGGCCCGGTCGCGTAGAGCCCGAACCGGCCGGGTCGACCGTGAACCCGATCAGCGCCCCTCGCGGCACACGCGACGTGTATCCGCCCGAGTCCGCTCGGTGGAACCGGCTCGAAGCGGACTGCCGCGACATCGCGCAGCGCTTCGGGTACGGCGAGATCCGCACGCCGATCTTCGAAGCGACCGAGCTCTTTCGGCGCGGCGTCGGCGAGACGACCGACATCGTCGAGAAAGAGATGTACACGTTCCTCGACAAGGCCGGGCGCAGCATGACGCTGCGCCCCGAGCTGACCGCGGGCGTGGTGCGGGCGCTGCTCGAGCACAAGCTGTTGGTGCAGGGCGCGCAGCGGCTCTACTACATCGGCCCGTTCTTCCGCTACGAGCGCCCGCAGGCGGGACGCTATCGCCAGGCCCACCAGTTCGGCGTCGAGTGCTTCGGCGCGCCGGGCGCCGAGGCCGACACCGAGGTGATCCAGATCGCGGCGATGCTGATCGGCCGCTACGGGATCGGCGAAGCGGCGCTCAACATCAACAGCGTCGGCGACCCGACCTGCCGGCCGGGCTACCGCGAGGCGCTGCTCGCGCACTTCCGGCCGCACGCCGCCGAGCTCAGCGCCGACTCGCAGCGCCGGCTGGAGCGCAACCCGCTGCGGATCCTCGATTCGAAGGACCCGCAGGACGCGCCGTTCGTCGCGACCGCGCCGACGATGCTCGAGCACCTGTGCGACGACTGCCGCGCGCATTTCGACGCGCTGCGGCGGTACCTCGACGCGCTGGGCCTGGCGTACGCGGTCAACCCGCGGATCGTCCGCGGGCTCGACTACTACACGCGCACGGTCTTCGAGTTCGTCTCCTCGGCGATCGGCGCCCAAGGGACGGTCTGCGGCGGCGGCCGCTACGACGGCCTGGTTCAGGAACTCGGCGGTCCGCCGACCCCGGGGGTCGGCTTCGGGCTCGGGCTCGAGCGGTTCCTGATGGTCGTCGAGAAGATCGCCGGCGAGCAGGCGCCGCCCCGCCGCGGGATCCAGGCGATCGCGCTGGGCGAGGCCGCCCGCGAGCGGCTGATCGCCATCGTCGGCGCGCTCCGCGAACGGTCGGCCGAGCCGGCGTTCGCCGATTGGCAGGACCGCAAGCTGACAGCGCACTTCAAAACAGCCGATCGGAACAACGCCCGCTGGGCCGTCATCCTGGGCGACCAGGAGCTGGCGCTGGACCAGATCGTGCTGCGCGACCTGCTCGCCCGCGAGGACCGGCAGCTCCCCTTGGTGGCCTCGGCGGCGGAGGTCGCACGCCTCCTCGTCGAAGCGACGGGGTGATGGAGCACGACGAAGCGGCCCGCGTCCGCGCGCTCGGCGAGATCGCCGCCGAGTTCGACCTGGACGCGATCCGCGTTCGCACCGGCGAGACCGAGATCGAGATCGTCCGGCGCGATCCGGCCCTCTACGCTGCGCCGATCGTCTACGCGGCCCCGCCTGCCGCGGCGGCGCCGGCC
>CALEOJ010000245.1 GCA_937910425.1 uncultured candidate division WPS-2 bacterium | reverse complement strand
CGCCGCAAAGAAGTCGGTCAAGTCATTCTGCCCTGCGGTGGCGGCCCGCCGGTCTCGGATCGCGCCGCGTTCAGCGGTTCACCGCGCAGCATCGCTTCGCGCAACGTCTGAGTTTCGGCCATGACGTCGACGCCGAGTTCCGCGCGCACCCGTTTGACGAAGTCGTCGAGCGTGCGCACCGCGCCGGCCCGATCGCCGGATTCGTGGCGGGCCGCAGCGAGCTCGCGTGCGACGTCCTCGCGCAGCGGATCCGCGGCCAGCAGGCGTTGCGCGAACCCGATCGCCTTGCTGAAGGCGCGTTCGCTGCGGTATCGGTAGACAAGCGTTTTCAGCGCGCTCAGGTACGCCGCTCGCAGCCGTTCGCGCTCCGGGTAAACCCAGTCGTCGTACACGTCCTCGAGCAGGTCGCCGTGATACAGCTCGACGGCGCTTTCCAGCCCGTCCGGCTCGGCCGAGAAGCGATCGAACTCCGCGACGTCCAGCGTGCACGGCGCGGCGGGATTCCAGCGGACGACCTCGTTGGTGGCGAGGATCCAGCCGTCATCCGCCGGACGCGGCGGCAGCATCGTCTTGAGCAGGCTCAGATTGCGCCGCAGGTTGCCGCGCGCCGCTTCCTCCTCGGCATCCGGCCACATCGTGAAGGCGACGAAATCTCGCGCGACGCCGCCCGTGCGATGGAGCAGAAGGTAGGCGAGGATCGGCAGCGTCTTGCGCGGCGCGCCGAACTCGATAGGCTGCCCGTCGAACGCTAGGCGCATATGGCCCAGCAGGGCCACCGCAAACATGACCGAGGTGGGCTTCCCGCCGCGCGCAGGAGCTACCTCGCGCGGGTCAGCGTCGGGGTGTGGCGGCGGCAACGGCCACGAGCCAAGCGCTGTGGGCGGCGACGACGTCGTCGGGGAGGAGCGCCTCGTTCCAGCGCTCGAGCGACGCGCCGGTGCCGTCGATGTGCGGGAACGCGGCGCACGCGGCTTCGGCGAACGCGAGGTACGCGGCGAACGACGGCGCGAGCTCGCCGGACGCGACGCGCTCGTTCCAGGCCCGCACGATGACGGCCGCGGCGGCTTCTTCCGCTGCGTAACGGCCGAACCCGGCGCGGAAGCCCCCGTAGTCGAGCGTCGCGAGGTTCCAGTCGGTCGGCGCGCAGCGCGCATCGGGGCGGATGTCGATGCTGCCCTTGTTGACCACGAACGGATAGACGCGGCACACGATCGGGCGGTCCGCGTAGATGCCGCAGCGTTTGACGTCCTCGCCGACGTGCATGAGGAACGCGCACGCTCCCGCTTCGACCGGATGCTGCCCGAGGATCGTCGCGTAGCGCTCGCTCGTGGCGTCGATCTGCACGCCGGCGGGTGTCGGTTCGGGCTCGCGCCACGGCACGACGATCTCGTCGAACGCGAGCCGCTGCGCCCGCGCGATGCGCCAGATGTCGAGCGGCGTGACCCGCACGACGATGTCGTAGCAGCAGCGTCCGCTGCACGACGCGCAAACGGTGCTCACGTGCTGTCGACTCCATAGGCATCGAGCAGAAAACGGCAGAAGTCGCGCTGTTCGAAGGTCGTGCCCGCCGCGGCCGCGACGTAGGCGTTCCAGCGCGCGACGACCTGCGCGTAACGGTCGCGCTCGTGCGCGAGGAGCTCGGCTTCGACGCCCGCCGGCTCGTCGTCGAGCGGCACCCCGTCCCACGAGCAGCTGCACGTCTCGGCGCCGCCTTCGTTGGGGAACGCACGACAGGCGGCCGGCCTACCCTCGCCCAGCCCGCAGCGTGCGTTCCCGCCCGGGAGCCGCAGCAGAAAGACACACTGCGGCGACGCGCTCCGCTCGAACTGGATGCGGCTGAGTGCCAAGCGCCAGCGGCGCGGCGACGTGTCGAGCGCGAACGCGTCGTCGGCGTCGGCCGGAGCCGCGATGGCGGTGGTGAACGACCACGGCGCGACCCCGATCGTGTGCGCGATCCGCGCGAGATCGCGCCCCGTCACGATCACCAGCGCGTACGAGCAGCAGCGCTTCTCCCGGCAGCGCAGCCAGTGCTCGACGCGCGGTATCGTTGCGGTCAGAAGGTGACGTTCAGCGGAACGGTCTGCTGCGTTCCCGCCGCAGCCTTGAAGCCGGCCTTGAACCACTTTATCGACGAATCTTTCATCATGGTCTTGCCGGCGCCGCCACCTGAGCTCTGGGAGCCGATGTTCCGAACTGAGAGCGAGAGCTGCTCGTCCGCCGGCACGCGCAGCGAGTACCGGCACGTTCCCGCGGCATCCGCAGCCGGCTGGGCCGACGCGACGACGGCATTGGCGGCGTTGTGCGCCTCCACGACCACCGTCCCGCAGGCAGCGTTCTTGATCCAGATCGGGCCGGCGATGACGGCGTTCTTGAGCGCGGTCCCAGACATCGGCACATTCTTTTGCATCGTTGGATCGGCCGAGGCGCGACTCGGCACGAGGGTAAACGCGGCGACGAGCACCAGCGCGACGACCAGTCCGGCGGCTAGCTGAACCATGCGGCATTCCTCCGTTGGGAGTCCGGGCTGCGAGCCTTCGCGGCGGCTCGTGACAGCCCTACCAAGGGGTCAGCGGTACGACCCGTTGGGTTCTCACGGCGTAAGCGTAAACGACCCGGAGCTGGCGAGCTCGGATGAGCCGATCTTGGCGATAAATACCACCGTACTCGTGCCCAAATGTTTGGCGGCGTCCGATCCCCATTGCACGTCTGCGTACAGCTGATCGGCTCTGCTGACGGGATCTTTGCGGACGGGGGCGCCTAGCTGCATCGTCTCGTGCGTGGGCCACACCCGCTGAAAGTTCCCAATGAAAGTGCACGAATCGTGGAGCCCGGAAATCGCCCAGGCCGGCGGCAAGTGGGCGTCTACGTAGAACAGGTACTGCCCGCCGATGAGGAAGAATTCCGTGCGAAAGCCTTGATCGCCCCCGTAGGTATAGCCTTCTCCCGCGCGAGCGGGCGCGGCCGTGAAGGCCGCCAGCATCGTGGCAACGAGGAGCGCAATCAGGCGAAACTTGAGTGTCTTCACGACCACGACCATTTCTGCGCGATGTTAGTGACGGATCAGATCGAACTTCGACTTTTGAACGAAACCGTCAGGCACTTCGAAAAGTGCTGGATCAGGATCTGTGGGCGCGATGTTCCCCTCCTCGTCGACCGTCGAACCCGACCGTGAGCCGGCGCGCATCGTCGTCGCCTGGTACAGCGCGACGCGATCGATCGGCATTGCCGGTCCGGTGTGGGTTGCGCCCGGGCAATCCAACGGTATCAGGTTACCGTCAAAGTCGCGCTTCGGGGGCTCGGTGAAAGGGGATTCGTATCGCGTCAACACCACGGAGTAGCTGCTCCCGGTGAACGTCGTCTCGAAGATATCCGTCGAAACCGCATCCAGGACTTGGGCCCCTCGATTGATCGTTGTCGACGGTGAGCAAAGGAGGGCGCGCGTCGAGGCATTGCTGAGTCCCGGCCCATTTGCTGATGATGTGTAATATGTCTTGAGCGCGAGGTCGAGATAGATGCGCTTGTCTTGATCGGGCTTGACGATGAGTACCGTTTGGTTCGACACGTCCTCGCGACGGGTCCAGCCCTTGAAATACGTCACGTGGTACCATTTCCCGAGCTGTTGTTCGAGGTCGAAGGCTTTCTTCTGCGCCTGCAAGGGACTGATGAGCTCGCTGCGTAGCTTCACCTCGAAAGCCCTCGAAGCAATGAGGACACCGAGTATCCCGATGCCGGGAATCCTTCCGAGCGCCGACATTTCCAGGCGTATTTTGGGATCTGCAGCTGCCTTGAAAATCTCCGCCACCCGCTTGCGAGCTTCGGCGGCGCCCAACTCGCCGTTCAGCAGAGCTGTCTTGATTGCGGCGAGATCGCTCTGGAAGCCGCCGGGCGGATGCGAGGCTGGATCGGCGGAGATCCACCGTATCTCATCGTACTCCAGACCGGAGGGCTCTGCATCCGCGCGAACTGCAAAGAGTCCAAGCAACGCCGCTGCTGCCGCCGCGGCCAGACCTGCTTTGAAAAGGCTGTTCATCGTAGCCGATCCCCCAGATCGTCCAGAGTTCGACGCGCGGTGACCGTTTCCCAGGAGTCCTGGGGCGAGCGACCGGTGCTCTTATCGTGTCAGCGTGAGCGTCGTCTTGGTCGCGGCGCGCACGGCGGCGTCGGAGAACGGCA
>CALEOJ010000244.1 GCA_937910425.1 uncultured candidate division WPS-2 bacterium | reverse complement strand
GTACAGCCCGGCGGCTGCGCGCACGACTGAGCCGCCGTGCATCTCGCCCGACGGCTTGGACCGCATGCTCGCCCACGCAAGCCGCCTCATCGCGCGCCTGCGCATGACGCGCTCGCGACGCCGCACGCCGCGCCGCGACGGCGACCGCATCGACCTGCGGCGCACGCTTCGCGCGAGCGTCGAGACCGCCGGTGACCCGATCCAGCTGCGCCGTACGGCGCGCGCCATGCGCAGCGCACGGTTCGTCGTGCTGATCGACGGCAGCCGCTCGACCTCCGAGTACGCCGGCCCGATGCTGCAATTCGCGCACGCACTCGTCCGGCGGTCGCGCCGCGCGAGCGCGTTCGTCTTCAGCACCGGGCTGCGCGACGTGACGAGCGCGCTGCGCGAGCGCGACCGTTCCGGGCGTGCGCTCGACGATCTCGGCGACGCGTGGGGCGGCGGCACGCGGATCGGCGACAACCTGCGCACGTTTTTGCGCGACCACGGAACGCGTCTGCTCTCGCGCGAGACGCTCGTCTTCATCTTCAGCGACGGGCTCGACGTCGGCAATCTCGACCGGCTGGAGGGCGCGATGCGCGAGCTGCGCGGGCGGTCCGGCGGAATCGTGTGGCTGCATCCGCACGCCGGCTCGGCACGCTTCGTTCCCAGCGCGCGCGGGATGCAGATCGCGCTCCCTCATATCAGCGCGTTGCACGCGGCGCGCGACGAGCCTGATTTCGCCACCCTCGCGCGCTCAACGGCGCCGAAGTAAAGAGCGTAGCTGCCGACGCCTCCTCGAGACCTTCGCCGCACCGGAGGAGCGGGAGTCCCGGGCGGCGGAGAAGGTCGCGCGTGTAGCCGGGCCGGCCATACGCCTACCTGCTACGAAAAGGGGTGTCACGATGAGCTCGTCCAGAGGCCGGTTCATATCCGGTCTTACCGCCGGCACCGGCGCGCTGCTGGTGCGCGGTGCGCCGGCGGTCGCGCAGCCGTACAACTGCTTTCGCCCAGGCCCGCGCACGCGGGCTACGCCGTGGACGAAGCCGGACCAGAAGGTGCTCGAGCGCAAGGCCGCTTGGAGCTTGAGCGCCGCCGACGCGAACGTGGTCAAGCTTCGCGCCGCGTACAAGAAGATGCAGGCGCTGCCGCAGTCCGACCCGCACAGCATGATCGCGCAGCGCAACATGCACGCGTACTACTGCGACGACTGCCCCAACATAAGCACGAACCAGCAGATCCACGGTTCGTACCGCTTCTTCCCCTGGCATCGCGCGTTCTTGTACTTCCACGAGCGTATCCTCGGATCGCTCATCGGCGATTTCAGCCTGCGGCTGACGTATTTCGACTGGGAAGTCGCCGCACATCGCGCGATGCCGCCGATCTACACGGCCGCGGGCCAGTCGCTGTTGCACCCGCGCGCCCTCCCCAACGGCAGCCCGGTCTATCCGGCCTCGGACTTCACCATCGTGCCCTCGATGATGACGTATGTCGTCGACGACTTCATGGGCGACGCCGGCGCCGGCGGCACTCCGGAGGCCAAGCCGCACGACTACGGTCACACCGCGATGGGCGACGATATGGGCGTGCTCAACACGGCCGCGTTCGACCCGATCTTCTTCTGCCATCACGGTAACGTCGACCGCATGTGGGCGAGCTGGCAGCACTATCATCCGGGCATCGATCCCGGCGGTGCCTACTCCACGCTGCGCTTCTCGTTCTGGGACGAGCACAAGAAGTGGGTCTCGATCGGCGTCGCCGACGTGGCCGATACGACGAATCTCGGCTACACCTATGCCTCGTTCATCCCGACGACGGCCCGGGTCGTGAAACGCGAGATCTTGCTTCAGCTCGCGACGCCCTCACGGATCGGACCGCCGCCGCCGCCCGAGCAGCTCAGCGACGCCGCATCGGTCGACATCCATCTGCGCGGTCTCGCAGTGCCGGCCGACGAGGGGTTCTTCCTCGTCCAAGCGGTGACGCCGGACGGCAAGTCGCACGACCTGGGCACCTTCGCCACGATCCCGCACGTCGCCGGCGGCGGGATGTCGATGAGCAGCGATCTGCGCAAGGTCAACTTGGTGCTGGCGGTCGCTCCCGAGGTCGCGCGTCAGATCGCGACGGCGGGGACGACGTTCCGGATCCAGCAGCGCTCGGCGCGCAATGCCCGGTCCAGTCCGAACCTTCTCCTCGGTCAAGGCGTTCCCAAGGTGACCCCCGCGCGCATCGGCGCGCTCTCCCTCACCGTGAGGTAGCACCGTGAACCCGATCCCGCCGATCCTGATCGCCATTGCCCTCGCCGCACCGCTGTGCGCGATGGCCGACGGGCGCATCCGGACGGTCCCGCTCCGCATCGAGAGCACCGCCAAGCCGGCCGGTGCACCTAGCGTCCTCGTCATCGACGGGCTCGTCGGGCTGCCGGAGGACGGCGGGATCATCGAAGTCCGCGCGCATGCGCGCGGCGTGAGCGGGGGCGACGCGCTCCTGACGCACTTCGCGGTGCTCAGCGGCAAGACGACCTCGTGGCGGATCGTCGTCGACGCCCCGGCCGCGGCGTTGGCGGCGATCACCGCCGACCCGAACGCGACCGTGTTGATCACGGCATGCGCGCGCAGCGATCGGACGCGCTGCACGGTCATCAGCGCGCGCTCCGTGACGCTGCAACGCAACACGAACGGCTGATCCTCAGGCCACCCGCGCAATCGCGGCTGCGGCCGCGTTTTTCAGCGGGTCTGCTATTTTGCCCCGAGCGCGCTCTGGGCGGCGGCGAGGCGCGCGATCGGGACGCGGTACGGCGAGCAGCTGACGTAGTCCAGGCCGAGCTCGTCGCAGAACTCGACCGACGACGGCTCGCCGCCGTGCTCGCCGCAGATGCCGATCTTGAGGTCCGGGCGCGTGGCGCGGCCGCGCTCGACCCCCATGCGCATCAGCTCACCGACGCCGACCCGGTCGAGCACTTGGAACGGATCGTCCTTGAGGATCTTCTGCTCGAGGTAGCGCGGGATGAAGCTGGCCTCGGCGTCGTCGCGGCTGTAGCCGTAGACCGTTTGGGTGAGGTCGTTCGTCCCGAAGCTGAAGAACTGCGCGATCGACGCCAGATCGCCGGCGACGACACACGCTCGCGGCAGCTCGACCATCGTTCCGATCCGGTAGTCGACGCTGCAGCCGCGCTCGGCGATCACCGCATCGGCAACGGCCTTCGCCGCATCGTACGTCACCTGCATCTCTTCGCGCGTGCCGACCCCGGGGATCATCACGTCCGGCTGCGCGTCGATCCCGCGCGACGTCAGCTCGCAGGCGGCTTCGAAGATCGCCCGCACCTGCATCGCGTAGATCTCGGGATAGAGAATCCCGAGGCGGCAGACGCGCAGGCCGAGCATCGGGTTCTGCTCGTGCAGCGCGCGCACGCGCGTCAGGATGCGGCACTTCTCGACGTATTCCGGATCGCTCTCGCCCTTGGTCAGACGCAGCTCGGTCGTCTCGACAAGCAACTGCTCCATCGAAGGCAGAAATTCGTGCAGCGGCGGGTCCAGCAGGCGAATCGTCACGACGTTACCGGCCATTGCCTCGAGGATCCCGGCAAAGTCGGCGCGCTGGAACGGCAGCAATTGCGCGAGCGCTTCGGCGCGCGCTTCGGGTGTATCGCTGATGATCATGCGCTGCACGACCGGGAGCCGGTCGGGCTGCATGAACATGTGCTCGGTGCGGCACAGGCCGATGCCGGTCGCGCCGAGTTCGCGCGCCTTGCGCGCGTCTTCCGGCGTGTCGGCGTTCGCCCAGACCTGGAGGCGCATGGCCTCGTCGGCCCAGCCCAGAAATTCGGCCAGCCACTCCGGGAGTTTCGAAGGCGGCGGGATCAGGTTCAACTTGCCGACGATCACGTTGCCGGTGGTGCCGTCGATCGTGATCCAATCGTCTTCGCGCAGCACGGTGCCGCCGAGCGTCGCCGTGCGATGGCGGCGGTCGATCACCATCGCGTCGAAGCCGGCGACGCACGGCCGTCCCATGCCGCGCGCCACGACGGCGGCATGCGAGGTGGCGCCGCCGCGCGCGGTGAGGATACCTTTGGCGGCGATCATCCCGTGCACGTCGTCGGGCGCGGTTTCGACGCGCACCAGGATCACCGGGTCGCCGGCAGCGCCCCGCTCCGCCGCCTTGTCCGCGTCGAACACGATTTGTCCGGTCGCGGCGCCGGGCGAGGCGTTGAGCCCCTTGCCGGCGACCTCGAACTTCTCACTCGGATCGATGCGCGCGTGGAAGAGCTGGTCGAGCGAATCCGCATCGATCCGGCGCAGCGCCTCTTCCTTGGTGATGATCCCGTCGCGCACGAAGTCCAGCGCGATGCGGACCGCCGCTTCGGCGCTGCGCTTGGCGCTGCGCGTCTGCAGCATGTACAGCTTGCCGCGCTCGACCGTGAACTCGATATCCTGCATGTCGCGGTAGTGCGTCTCGAGCTGGTGCGCGATCGCGACGAACTGCGCGTAGACATCCGGCTGCGAGCTCTGCAGGTCGGAGATCTTCATCGGCGTCCGGCTGCCCGCGACGACATCCTCACCCTGCGCGTTGCGCAGGTACTCGCCGAACAGCATCTTCTCGCCGGTGTTCGGATCGCGGGTGAACGCGACCCCGGTCCCCGAGTCGTCGCCCATGTTGCCGAACACCATCGTGACGACGCTGCACGCGGTGCCCCCGTCGTCGGCGATCTTGTTGAATTTGCGATAGTCGATCGCGCGCTTCGAGTTCCACGACCCGAACACCGCACCGATCGCGAGCTCGAGCTGCTCGTACACGTCCTGCGGAAACGGCTCGCCGGTGTGAACGCGGACGATCTCACGGAACTGCGCGATCACTTCTTTCCAGCGGTCGGCGCCGAGCTCGGGGTCGGTCGCGACGCCGGCCTTCTGCTTCGCCTCCTCGACGACGCGGTCGAACTCGTCCTTGGGGATCTCGAGCACGACGTTCCCGAACATCGCCATGAAGCGGCGGTAGGCGTCGTATGCGAAACGGTCGTTGCCGGTCAGCTTGGCGAGCCCGGCGACGGTCTCGTCGTTCAGGCCGAGGTTGAGGATCGTGTCCATCATCCCGGGCATCGAGACCCGGGCACCGCTGCGGACCGAGACCAACAGCGGGTCGGCCGGCTTGCCGAACCCCTTCCCGGTGCGCCGCTCGAGCTCGCGCATCGAGGCGCGGACCTCGGCCGAGAGCCCGTCCGGCAAGCGGTCGCCCGCCGCGAAGAACGCGCGGCAGACCTCCGTAGTGAGCGTGAATCCGGGCGGAACCGGCAGCCCGGCCCGGGTCATCTCGGCGAGCCCGGCGCCCTTTCCGCCGAGCAGATCCGCCATCTCGCCGGAGCCGTCTTCGAAGAACCAGATGGAGCGCCCGGTCGCCGTAGCGCCGTTGCCTGAGACCGGCAGGACCGCCTGGGACAACGGCTTCTCCCCTTCCTGAGCAGGCATGCTTGGAAAATGGTTGTATCGCCGCGTCGAGAGGGCGGAAACTTTTTCCATCTGGTCCATATTTCGAAGATTCCCTGCCTCGGGTCGTTTTAAGCGGGCGCTTCTCGCGTGTCCGCCGGAGTTCCGTCCTTACCCGGTCCTACGAGGCCGCCGAGGCGGTCCTTTTCGACGAATGTGACGCCGGGGTCAGCGGGCGTCGTGGAAGATCAACCCGAGCGTCAGCCGCTCGCCCCGGTGGACCTCGGAGACGCCGTGCCGGAACGCGGTCCGGAAGAAGCCGCGCGCACCCCGAACCGGCCGAACCGCGTTCGGGAACACCACCGCGTCGCCGCGCCGTAGCGGGACGACGTGGACCAGGCTCTGCCTGCGCGGCCGCTGCTCGACCAGGACGAACTCGCCGCCCTCGAAGTCGCGGCCCGGCTCGTCGAGCAGCACGGTCGCCTGCAGCGGGAACGCCACGTCGCCGTACAGATCGCGATGGAGGGCGTTGTGGTCGCCGGCGCGATAGCGCAGCATCAACGGCGTCGGCCGCGTCTGCCCGTGCTCGCGACACCGCTCCAGAAACTCCGCCAGCGTCGCCGGATAGCGCACGTCGTCGCGGAGCGACTCGGCCCACGCGTTCGCGACCGGCGCCAACTCCGCGTACAGCCGTTCGCGCAGCTGCGCCACCAGCGGCGGCAGCGGGTTTCCGAAGTAGCGGTAGACGCCGTGGCCGTAGCCGTGCCGCTCCATCACGACCGTGCTGCGAAACGCGCCGTCGTCGTCGAACAGCGCGCGGAGTTCCGCGCATCGCTGCTCGGGTACCAGCGCCGGGAGCACTGCGTAGCCGTGCGCGTCCAGGTCGTCCTTCACATCAGCGCATGACCCACCGCCAGCATCACCGTTTGCGCGCCGGTTGCTCTTTCATACCGTAGGCCGCTGCGGCGAGCGAGCGTATTCCATGTAGTGCGCCGCCCGATTCGTGACGGCTGTGCCGAAATATCGCTGTACGACGTGCAGTGCGAGCTCGATGCCCGAGGTGAGGCCCCCCGCCGTCGCCACGTTCCCCTGATCGATGAATCGCGGACCGCGAACGAGGCGCACCGCAGGGAACTCCTTGGCGAACGCATCGTAGAAATCGTGATGCGTCGTCGCTTCGAGACCGTCCAGCAGACCCGTCTTCGCAAGCAGGAACGCGCCCGTACAGACGGACATCACGACGTCGGCCTTCTGGGCGGCTTTGCGGATCCAGGCGATCTTCTCCGGCGTGTGCTCGCCCTGCGCGCCGATGACCAGCACGTTCGGCAGCGCGGGAACCGTGTCGAATGAAAACCGCGGCGTGACGATCATGCCGCCGGTGGCCGTAAGCGGTTCGCTCTTTTCCGAGACCATCGCAATGCGGAACGGACTTTCGTCCGCTTCCGAGGTACCGCGGCCCGGTACGACGACGTCCTGGAAGACTTCCCAAGCGCCGGCGAAGTCGATGACGTTCGCGCCGTTGCCGACGAGCACGCCCACGAGGATCGGTCCGGAAACCGGTGCGGCAAGCGTTTTGACGGACAGTACGGCGCCAGCAGCCGGTATGGTGGTCGCGGCTGCGACAACCGCCGTCGCTCCGCCGAGCAGCGCATTTCGACGATTCATGCCTTCAGTGTAGCGGCGTTCGCGCCGCTTTTCTTGCAGAATCGAGGCCTTTATGTCGTCGCCGGGGTCCGCTCCGCGGCGTGCAAAACCTTGCGCCGGTAGGACCCCGGTGACGAACCGATCGCGCGCCTGAAGGCGTTCGTCATGTGGCTTTGATCGGCGAATCCCGCCTCCGCCGCGACGTCACGCAACGGCATCGACGTTTCCGCGAGGCGACGGCAAACGCGTTGGATCCGCAGGCCGAGAATGTAGTCCCCGATGCTTTTCCCGCGAAAACGACGGAATGCCCGGCACAATTGGGAAGGGCTGACCGCGGCCTCGGAGGCGATGTCGCCGAGATTGAGCCCGTCGATGAACTGCGATTGCACGACGCGGTCGACCACCACCAGCCAAGGCGGCTCCGTGGTGTCGCGCATGTGTGAACTGACTGCATAATCGCATAACTCGTAGAGCAGCGCTTCGACGGTGAGCGGATCGAGCGCACCGGAGATAACGTCCTGATACAAGCGCAGGGCAAGCCATGCCGGCTCTCCGCCGTTGAGCTCGACCAAATGCTCCGGCTGCGGGCCGAGCAGCGCCATGACGTCGTTCCAACGGGGAAGCAACTCGACGAAGAAGAGGCGGCAGCCGTTCGGGCCGATCGTGTCGGTGTGCTCGGTGCGCGCTGCGTGGTAGACGAGCGTAAACGGCTCATATGCGACGGTGAGCTCGTGGGCGGTCTCACGGTACGATCCTTCGAGCAGCAGGCTGAAGTAGGATGCAGCGTGCCGGTGCGAAGCGACCGTGCGTCCGAGATCGTGCACGACCTCCGACAAGACAGCGTCCGAGACCGTTTGCGAGATGGTCCGACCGTAGAAGGTGCCCGGCGGCAGGACGCTCTCGTCGCGTCGCTTCCGAATGCCCATCACGTGGCCGGTTGCTGCAACGCCGATCGCATCGCCTTCCTGAGGACGCGGGGAATCAGGCTTCGATGTTCCTAAGGTGGTCCGCGCCAAACAGCTAGAATGAGGTCATGAAGCGACTCGTGTACCTCGTCTTGGTTTTGGCCGCATCGACGGCGGCGGCACGCGCGGCGCCCGACGTCACCGGGCACTGGCTTGGGACGATGCAGCGCGGCTCGTCGGCGCTTACCGTCTCCTTCGACTTTTCTCCGGGGCAGCCGGAACGCGGGGCGTTCACTGCCGGTGACCTCGGCGCCATGGACGTTCCGCTGGCGAAGTTGCGGGTGGAACCGACGATTCATTGGGAGTTGGTCGGTGACCGAACGACCACCGTTTTTGACGGAACCCTCAATGGCGGGACGATTCGCGGGACGTTCCACGAGGATCAAAGCCGAGGGACGTTCAGCCTGCGCAGAGTTTCGTCGTCGGTGACGAAACCGTACGTCGAGACGAACGTTCGCTTCGCAAACGGCGCGGTAACCCTCGCCGGCACGATGCTGGCTCCTCGCGCCGCGGGACGATATCCCGCGGTCGTGCTTACGCCGGGTTCCGGAGCGGAGGGCCGGTGGGCGAGCCACTTCCTCGCCGACTACGTCGCGCGCCATGGTGTCGTTGCGCTGATCTACGATAAGCGCGGCGTCGGAGAGTCGACGGGCGATTGGCGTGCCTCGACGCTTGCGGACCTAGCAGACGACGCACGGGCTGCCGTTCACGTGCTCGCCGACCGTGCCGGCGTCGACCGGCGCAACGTCGGCTACTTTGGGCACAGCCAAGGGGCGTATATCGCGCCGTTGGTCGCGCGCGACAACCCGGACGTGCGCTGGATCATCGCGGCCGACGGCAATGTCGGTCCGCAATACCGGCAAGATCTGTTTCGCGTCGGCACGAGTCTTCGGAAGCGGTACACCGGTGACGATCTCGCCAACGCGATGACGCTGTACCGCGAATTCGTCGACGTCGCCCGAAACGGCCTTCCGCACACGCAGTTCAGGGCGGACGAGGCCAGGTTCAAGAACGCGGCGTGGCTCGATGACCTGGCGTTGCCGGACGACCAGAATTGGATTTGGTCCTGGTACCGGCAGGTCGGCAACTTCGACAACAGCGCAGCTTGGCAATCGACCGGCGTGCCGGTCCTGCTGGTGTACGGACAGCGGGACGAGGTTGTGCCGGTAACCGAAAGTATCGACGCCATCCGCGCTCTGCTGGTTTCGCGGCACAACGATCCCACGGTCCGCATCTTTGCCAGCGCCGATCACACGCTCCATATTCCACCGAGCGCGCCGGACGGATGGCCCCACAACGCGCCGGGCTTTCCGGCGATCCTGGTGGACTGGATCAAAGCGCACTGAACGTTGGAAGCGGACGCACGCGGGTCGAGCACCGTCGCAGCGCACGACCGCTTCAGGTACGCTCTTTGCTCTTGCCGACGACCTCGAGGCCTACGGGATCATCGAGGGTCTGCCGGCGGCTTGCCCGGATTGTCCGTTCCGTGCCCGAAAACGGGTGCGGAGCGGGTCAATTCGGGCAAAGCCGCATCGTGCCAGCCTGGTGGCACCCTCGCATGCGACGATCGGGACGTGTATCAGCCGCCTGAGATTATTCTTGAGCTTTTCGCCGTGTACCGCCGCGCCGCCGGGCTTCCAATGCTTTCACGCGTCGATCTATTGCGTTTATTTGCAGAGACAGACGCTCCACCACCGCGGGCGTGCGATCCGGCGAAGGTGATTCCGTTTCCGGCGCAACGTCGCGCCCGGTCGCGAGAAACCAAGGCGTGACGCCAAGAAAATGCGCGAGCTTCAGGCCGACGAGGAAGCTCGCGCTCTTCGTCTGTCCCGACTCCATCTGTCGGATCGCTCCTTCGGTCACACCGACGGCATGTGCGAGCGCGCTCGGCGTGAGATGTCGTTTCGTACGCAGCGACCGGAGCCGGTCGCCGAAGGTCTCGGACACGCCGGAAGTATACGGGCGGGCCTTCGTAGTATGGTATTGCGCGACTCGCACAAGTGTGCTACCGGAATACAGATGCGTGCACCCGCGTGCTCGACGTACAGCCATCCCACGTCTCTCCACACCGAGGCCGGATGGTCGTGTTGAGAACCGGGAACCCGCATCACTCGTCCGCGCACATGCATGTCATGACGCGGCGGGTGCGCCGCCGATCGTCCCAGATCGGAAGAGCGTCGTGTAGGGAAAGAGTGTAGATCTCGGTGG
>CALEOJ010000243.1 GCA_937910425.1 uncultured candidate division WPS-2 bacterium | reverse complement strand
CTTCGATCAGGACGTCGATCTCGCAACCGGTCGCGAGCTCGCCGCTCTCGACCAGCGCGACGCGTCCGCTGCGCGCGACGTCGTTCGCGGCGCCCGCGCTCGCCGCCGGCGCCAACGCATCGGCAGGCCAGCCGGCATTCGCTGCCGCGGTGCGCGCGCGTTCGGCGTCGAGATCGGCGAGCACGCACAGCCGCACGCCGGTCATTAGCCGCAACTGCGCCAGGATCATCGTGCCGAATTTCCCGGCGCCGATCAGGCCGACGCGGACCGGTGTGCCGTTCGCTTCGCGCCGCGCGAGCGCTCGCGCGAGGTTCACGGCCGGTCTCCGTGCGCGCGCAGGCTCGCAAGGATGCGGTCGCGGCTGCCGGTCAGGTGCGCGCTCATCCGCTCCACGGCGAGATCCGCCTCGCCGTGCGCGACGGCGTCGGCGATCGCCTCGTGATCGTCCCACGTGTCGACCGGATAGTCGCCGGCTTGGAAGTAGGCGTGCATCACGCGCATGATCTGCGACCATTGCGCGCCGAGCGCGGCGACCAGGTGCGGGTTGTCGGACGCGGCGGCGATGTCGGCGTGGAAGTCGCGGTCGAGCCGGAACAGCTTGGTGAGGTTGCGGGCGGCAATCGCCTGGCGCGCCTGGGCGTGGCGCGCCTTGGTCGACGCCCGCAGGTCGGCGTAGCGCTCTGAGGCGCGCCGCAGCGCCAATGCTTCCAGCGCCAGCCGGAGGTCGTAGAGGTCGACCACGTCTTTGGGCGCCAGCGGCCGCACGATCGCTCCCCGGTTGGGGCTGATCACGACCAGGCCCTCACCCTCGAGCCGGCGCAGGGCCTCGCGCAACGGGATGCGGCTCATCCCGAACGCCTCGGCGAGATCGTCCTGGACCAACCGGGTACCGGGTGCGTACCGGCCGGTCAGGATCGCCTCGCGCAGGGCGTCGACGAGGCCCTCCGAGCGGGGCTCAACGCTCCGGGCGAGGTTCATTGCCATGAGATTGTATACACCTTCCAGGAGGGCTTGACCTCTGTCATCATAAAATTGTATACAATCTAGACCGGAGGTAACCCGAGCGTGCAGACGACCGAGAAGACCATCGCCGACGAGCTACGCGAGTGGGAGCATCAAACGCTCCTGCCGTTCACCGAGCGGCGCCCCGAATCGCGCGAGGTGTTCCGCACCCAGGGCGGTGCCGCGCTCGAGCGGGTCTACACCCCCGCGCACGTCGAGGACGTCGACTTTGCGCGCGACATCGGCTTCCCGGGGCAGTTCCCGTACACGCGCGGACCCTACCCGACGATGTATCGGGCCCAGCCGTGGACGATGCGCCAGATCGCCGGCTTCGGAACCGCCGACGACACGAACGAGCGCTTCCGTTTTCTCATCGCCCAGGGCCAGACCGGGATCTCGACCGACTTCGACATGCCGACGCTGATGGGCTACGACTCGGACGACGAGCGCAGCGAGGGCGAGGTCGGACGCGAGGGCGTCGCGATCGACAGCGTCGACGACATGCTCGACCTGTACGCGGGGATCGACCTCGAGAAGATCAGCGTCTCGATGACGATCAACCCGTCCGCGTGGATTCTGCTCGCGATGTACTTGGTCACCGCCGAAGAGCGCGGTTTCGACCGCAAGAAGCTCTCGGGGACGATCCAAAACGACATCATCAAGGAGTACATCGCGCAGAAGGAGTGGGTGTATCCGCCGCGCCCCGCGATGCGGCTCGTGCGCGACTCGATCACCTACTCGGCGGAGCACTTGCCGCGCTACAACCCCGTCAACGTCAGCGGCTACCATGCGCGCGAAGCCGGCAGCACCGCCATTCAGGAAGTCGCCTTCACGCTGGCGGCCGGGATCGCGTACGTCGAGGAGGTCGTGAAGGCCGGCATCGACGTCGACGACTTCGCACCGCGGCTTTCGTTCTTCTTCGTCTCGCAGATCGACTTCTTGGAAGAGGTCGCGAAGTTCCGCGCCGCGCGCCGCGTCTGGGCGCGCGTGATGAAGGAACGCTTCGGCGCGAAGAAGCCGGAGTCGATGCGGCTGCGCTTCCACTGTCAGACCGCCGGCGTCTCGTGCACCGCGCGCGAGCCGCTGAACAACATCGCACGCACCGCGATCGAAGCGCTGGCCGCGGTCTGCGGCGGTGCGCAGTCGCTCCACACGAACGGTTACGACGAGGCGCTCTCGATCCCCAGCGAGCCCGCGATGAAGATCGCCCTGCGCACGCAGCAGATCCTCGCCGACGAGGTCGGCGTGATCGGGACGATCGACCCGCTCGGCGGCTCGTACGCGATCGAGCGGCTCACCACCGACATCGAGAAGGGCTGCTTCGACTACTTCGCCGAGGTCGACAAGCGCGGCGGAACGATCAAGTGCATCGAGGACAACTTCTTCCAGATGGAATTGGCCGACGCGGCGTACGATCTGCACCGCCGCAAGGAAGCCGGCGAGCGGCACATCGTGACGGTGACGAAGTACCGCGACGAGAGCGCGAACCCGCACGTCGAACTGCACCACGTCGACGAGGCGGCGTCGGGCCGTCAGCTGGCGCGGCTGCGCAAGACCAAGGAGACGCGCGACGCCGCCGCGGTCCAGGCGGCGCTCGACGAGATCGTGCGCGTCGCGAAGACCGACGAGAACATCATGCCGGCGACGATCGCGGCCGTGAAGGCGCGCGCCACCGGCGGTGAGATCATCAAGGCGCTGCGCCCGGTGTTCGGGACGTACGTGGAGACGCCGGTCTTTTGATCGGGCACCGCGTCCACCGCGACTTGGCGCGCGCCATCTCGGCGGTGGAGAACGGGATCACCGACTACCGCGGCGCGCTCGCGCAGTTCGCCGCGTTCGGCGGCCCGCCGCGCGGATCGCGGCGCGCCGACGTCATCGGGATCACCGGTCCGCCCGGCGCGGGGAAGTCGACGCTCGTCGACCGGCTGATCGAAGGGTTCCGCGCGGACGACGCGACCGTCGCGGTGATCGCCGTCGACCCGTCCTCGCCGTTCACCCACGGCGCGGTTCTCGGCGACCGCGTACGCATGCAGCGCCATGCCGGCGACCCCGGCGTGTTCATCCGCAGCATGGCGTCGCGCTCGGCCGGCGGCGGGCTCGCCCCGGCGACGCGTGACGCCGTGCGGCTCGCCGATGAGGCCGGTTTCGACATCGTCATCGTGGAGACGGTCGGCGTCGGTCAGGTCGAGCTCGAGATCGTCGCGGTCGCCGACGTGATCGTGGTGGTGACCGTCCCCGCGCTCGGCGACGGCGTACAGGCGATTAAAGCCGGACTCACCGAGATCGCCGATATCTTCGTCGTCAACATGGCCGACCGCCCCGGCGCGAACGCCAGCGCCGTCGATCTCAAGCACATGGTGCGTGAGGGCAAGCGAGACATCCCCGTCCTGCAAACGATCGCGCAGGACGGCACCGGGGTGTCGGAGTTGCTCGAAGTGCTCAACGCGAAGCGCAACGGCGAAGACACGAACGCCGTGCGCGCCGTCCGCTTCGAAGTCGTGCGCCGCGCCCGCGACGAGGCGGTACGGCGCGCGCTCGCGACGCTCGACACCCCCGACGCCGCCGCGGTCCTCGACCGCCTGCGCGATCACGAACTCACCCGCAACGACGCGATCGACGCGTTAGCGCTCATGCTTGGAGGACCCGCTCATGCCCATTAAGGTGCTCGTCGCGAAGCCCGGCCTCGACGGCCACGACCGCGGTGCGAAGATCGTCGCGCGCGCATTGCGCGACGCGGGGATGGAAGTCGTCTACACCGGCCTTCATCAGACGCCGGAGATGATCGTCAACGCAGCGATCCAGGAGGACGTCGACGTCGTCGGCGTGAGCATCCTGTCCGGCGCGCACATGACGATCTTCCCGAAGATCATGACGATGCTCTCCGACCGCGAGGTCGATGACATCGCGGTGGTCGGCGGAGGCGTCATCCAAGAGGACGACATCCCCAAGCTCAAGGCGATCGGGGTCCGGGAGATCTTCAACGCCGAGGCGTCGACGCAGGACCTGATCGACGGGATCGAGCGCATCGTCGCCGAGACCGGCCGTGCTTCGACACGCTCAGCACAGGCTCTCGCTGACGGCACCCGCGTCCCTGATCCCGCGCGATGATCCACGCCGCCGAGGCTGCCTGGCCGCTGGCGTACGATCCCGCGTACCGGCCGCCCAGCGACGTGCCGTACTGGGACGTGGCGCTCGAGACGATGTCGGAGGACGAGCGTGCGAGCGTCATCCTCGGGAAGATCCAGCGCGTGATGGCCTGGGCGTACGAGCGCGCACCATTCTACCGCACGCGCTGGCAGGCCGCGGGGCTCGAGCCCGGCGACGTGAGATCGCTCGACGACTTCTCGCGCGTACCGACGATCGCCAAGGCGGACCTGCGCGCCGATCAAGCCGCACATCCACCGTTCGGCTCGTACCTCTGCATCGATCCGAGCGAGATCTTTCACATCCACGGGACCTCCGGGACGAGTGGCCGGCCGACGGCGTTCGCCTGGAGCCGCGACGACTACGACCGCATCGCCGAGTCGCACGCGCGCATCATGTGGAGCTTCGGCCTGCGGCCGAGCGACACGGTGTTCGTCGGCTCGATCTTCTCGCTCTACGTCGGCTCGTGGGGGGCGCTGGCGGGGATCGAACGGCTGGGCGCGGCGGCGTTCCCGTTCGGCGCCGGCGTTCCGGGGATGACGCTGCAAGCCGTCTCGTGGATGCAGCAGATGAAGCCGACCGCATTCTACGGCACGCCGTCCTACGCGATGCGAATCGCCGAGACCGCGCGCGCCGAAGGTATCGATCCGCGCGATTTCGGCCTGCGCATCATGTTCTTCTCCGGCGAGCCCGGGGCGGGGATTCCCGCGACGAAACGGCTGATCGAAGAGACGTTCGGCGCGATCTGCATCGACAGCGGGAGCATGGGCGAAGTGACGCCATGGATGAACATCACCGAGTGCGAGCACCGTACCGGGATGCACCTCTGGCAGGACATCGTCTACACCGAACTGCTCGATCCGGCGACGATGAGGCCGCTGCCGTACGGCGCGACTGGGACGCCGGTCTACACGCAGCTCATGCGCCGTGGGCAGCCGATGATCCGGCTCGTCTCGGGCGATCAGGCCGAGTGGACGAACGACCCGTGCCCGTGCGGACGCACGTACCCGCGCTTCCCGCGCGGGATCATCGGCCGCATCGACGACATGCTGGTGGTGCGCGGCGAGAACATCTACCCGAGCGCGATCGAAGACGTGCTGCACGGTTTCCCCGAACTGGGCATCGAGTTCGAGATCGTCGTCTCGCGCCCCAAGGCACTCGACGAGCTCGCCGTGCGCGCCGAACTCGCCGCGCCATGCGATGAGGGAGAGCTCCGCGAGCGGGTGATGGCGCAACTGAAGCGCCAGCTCGGGATCCGTGCGGAGATCGCATTCGTCCCGGCCGGCGCGATCGCGCGCACGGACCTCAAGTCCCGCCGCGTCCGCGACGAGCGCCCTACGGGATAATAGCGGCCGCGTCGCGTTCAGCGAGACGCGCTAGCGTGAGCAGCAGCTTGCGCATCATCACGAGATCACCCCACGCCAGGAGCGATGTGCGGAGTCGCCCCAGAACGCCGGGCGCCGGAGTGACCCGCAGCTTCGCCAGCAGTCGGCACGTCGACGGCGAGGTCGGGACGACCGCGTAGGTTACTGCGATTTCGCCGAAGAGCCGGCGTCCGCGCGGCGCCGTAAGCCGCACCGTAAGGTGTTCGTCTCGACGGAACCCGACCAAGGTGAAGATCGCCATCATGCGTTCGCCGACCGCCAGATCGTCGATGCCGGCGATGAGTTCCCGCGGGCTGCGGCGCCCGCGGTTGTCGAGCCAGTCGTAGCTGTACGGTGCGACCTTCACATGGCAGAGCCTGCGGTACGTGACGGCGGCGGGCGCGGCGACATCGACTCCGCGGAACAGATCGTCCGCGGGGTCGATGATCTCATCGCACGGATACGCCCTCGCCCGCTCGGCAGCCGTCGTACCCCAGGTCCGAGCGATGCTCATGCAACCGTTCTAACCTAACGGACTTGAGTAACCCTCGCTCGCCGCCGGCCTTGTTTGAGCGTGCGGCCGTGGGATTGACGTCTGAGGATCAGATGTCATGAAATTTCGTGAGATACGCCGGCTGCTGCGTAAGGATGGCTGGCACCGTGTACGCTGCGAAGGGAGTCACGAACAATGGACGCATCCACGCAAGGCCGGGAAGGTCACGGTCGCGGGACACGACAGCGCCGAGGTCGCACCGAAGACGTTGCAGTCGATCCGGCGGCAGGCCGGATGGAGATGACGATGCGGTATGCGGTGATCTACGAAACGACATCCACCGGGTTCAGCGCGTACGTTCCAGATCTGCCCGGGGTCGCCGTTGCCGGCGATAGCCGCGAGCAGACCCGTAACTTACTCCGCAAAGCGGTCGCCTGGCACCTCGAAGCGATGGCCGCTGACGGCCTTCCCATCCCGACGCCGACAACCGGCGCGGAGGAACTGGAACTCGGACCGGAGGCAGCCTAGCGCGTTGGCGTGGGGCTGCCGAGCCCGGCGGCTCCCGGAACCCCGGCTTAGCACTCTGGGTTATAGAGTGCGAATGAACGTAGAACGCATGACCCAGCGCGTCCAGGAGGCGCTGAATGCGGCGTACACTCGGGCGCTCTCGGAGCATCACACCCAGACCAGCCCGGAACATCTGCTCGCCGCGATCCTGGATCAGTCCGAAGGCGTGGCGGCCCCGATTCTTCAGAAGGCCGGCCTCGAGCCGCAGGCCGTGGAGCAACGGCTCCAGCGTGCGCTCGAAGCGTTGCCGCGCTATCAGGGCGCGAACGCCGACCAGAGCCACGTCACCGTCGCGCCGGCGCTCACGCGCCTGCTCGGCAAAGCCGACGACGAAGCGAAGTCGCTGAACGACGACTACGTCTCGGTCGAGCACGTGCTGCTCGCGATGACCGTCGACGGCGGTGCCGTCGGCAAACTCTTCCGCGACCTCGGCCTCTCCCGCGAGAAGCTGCTCGCGGCGCTGCGCGAGGTGCGCGGCAATCAGCGCGTCACCACGCAAAATCCCGAAGGCACGTATCAGTCCCTCGAGCGCTACGGCCGCGACCTGACCAAGGCCGCGCAAGACGGCAAGCTCGACCCGGTGATCGGCCGCGACGACGAGATCCGGCGCGTGATCCAAGTGCTCTCGCGACGCACCAAGAACAATCCGGTCCTGATCGGTGAACCCGGTGTCGGCAAGACCGCGATCGCCGAAGGGCTCGCGCAGCGCATCGTGCGCGGCGACGTCCCCGAAGGGCTCAAGGACAAGAAGCTGATCGCGCTCGACATGGGCTCGCTGATCGCGGGCGCGAAATATCGCGGCGAATTCGAAGAGCGTGTCAAGGCGGTGCTCAAGGAAGTGCAGAGCGCGGCGGGCCGGGTGCTGCTGTTCGTCGACGAGCTGCATACCGTCGTCGGCGCAGGCAAGACCGAAGGCTCGATGGACGCGGGCAACTTGCTCAAGCCGCTCCTCGCGCGCGGCGAGCTGCACATGATCGGCGCAACGACGCTCGACGAGTACCGCAAGTACATCGAGAAGGATGCCGCGCTCGAGCGCCGGTTCCAGCCGGTGCTGGTCGATCAGCCGAGTGTCGAGGACACGATTTCGATCCTGCGCGGCTTGCGCGAGCGCTACGAAGTCCACCACGGCGTGCGGATCAAGGACGCGGCACTGGTCGCCGCTGCGGTGCTCTCGAACCGGTACATCGCGGACCGCTTCCTGCCCGACAAGGCGATCGATCTGGTCGACGAGGCGGCGGCGAAGCTACGCACCGAGATCGACTCGATGCCGACCGAGCTCGACGAGGCGTCGCGCCGGATGATGCAGCTCGAGATCGAGCGTGAAGCGCTGCGCAAGGAGAGCGACGACGCGTCGAAGGCGCGCCTCGAAAAGCTCGAGGGCGAGCTGGCCGAGCTGCACGAGCAGACCGACGGCCTGCGCGCACGCTGGCAGATGGAGAAGGACGCCGTCGCGCGGATGCGCGAGCTGCGCGAGCAGATCGAGAGCACCAAGCTCGACGTCGAGCGCGCGACGCAGGCCGCCGACTACGCGAAGGCGTCGGAGCTCAAGTACGGCCGCTTGGCCGACCTCGAGCGCCGGCTGCGCGAAAAAGAGGCGGCGATCGGCGCCGCTCAGTCGCGACTGCTCAAGGAAGAGGTCGACGAAGAAGACATCGCCGGCATCGTCAGCCGCTGGACGGGGATCCCGGTCAGCAAGCTGCTCGAAGGCGAGATCCAGAAGCTGCTGAGCCTCGACAAAGAGCTGCACAGGCGCGTCATCGGCCAGGACGAAGCGGTCACCGCGGTCGCGGAAGCGATCGTGCGGGCACGCTCAGGGCTCGGTGACCCGAACCGGCCGCTGGGGTCGTTCCTGTTCCTCGGACCGACCGGCGTCGGCAAGACGGAGCTGGCGCGAGCGCTCGCGGCGTACCTGTTCGACGACGAGCGAGCGATGGTGCGGATCGACATGTCGGAGTACGGCGAGAAGCACAGCGTCGCGCGACTGCTCGGCTCACCGCCTGGATACGTCGGCTACGACGAAGGCGGTCAGCTGACCGAAGCGGTCCGCCGGCGCCCGTTCTCGGTGCTGCTCTTCGACGAGATCGAGAAGGCGCACCCCGACGTGTTCAGCGTCTTCCTGCAAATCCTCGACGACGGTCGGCTGACCGACGGTCAGGGCCGCACGGTCGACTTCAAGAACACGATCGTGATCATGACCTCGAACATCGGCTCGCACCGCATCCTCGACGCGGGTCCGGAGATGGGCGCGGTGGATTTTGCCGTGATGCGCGCGACGGTGCTCGACGAGCTGCGCCAGAGCGTGCGGCCCGAGTTCCTGAACCGCATAGACGAGATCGTGGTGTTCCACAAGCTCTCGGAAGAGCAGCTCAAGGAGATCGTCGAGATCCAGCTCGACCGCGTGCGGACGCGCCTGCGCGAACGCCGCATCGTCCTGGAGATCACCGACGCAGCGGAGACGCACCTGGTGCGCGCGGGCTACGAGCCCGCGTACGGAGCGCGTCCGCTGAAGCGGGCGATCCAGCGCGAAGTCGAGACCCCGCTCGGCCGCAAGATCCTGGCCGGCGAGGTGCGCGACGGCGACGTCGTCCGCATCGACACCGACAGCGACCGCGGCGAGCTGACCTTCAAGGTCGTCGAGGCGCTCCCCGACCTTCCCGCCTTCCGGTAGGTCCCGGCGTTCGACGCGCCGCAACCCCTCCGTTATTCGCAATCGTAACGGAGGGTTCTTATGCGTAGACTCATCACCGTAATCGCCCTGGCGGCGATCGCCTCGACGTTCGCAATCATCCCGGTCGCGGCGTCCGCGGACCGCAACGACCACATGGGCCATCAGCGCTGCCCGCGCGGTTCGCATTGGGTGGCGCCGCATCGCAACAAGCAGGGTACCTGGGTGGTCGGACACTGCTCGCGGCACTGATCCCGGCGTGACCGATCAGGCGGACGAGCTCAAGCGCGCGGTGTCGTTCGCCGCGGTCGACCGCTACGTGCGCGCCGGCACGTGCATCGGCCTCGGGACCGGAACCACCGCGCGCTGGGCGATCGTTCGTGTCGGCGAGCGCGTAGCGCGCGGCGAATCGATCGTCGTTGTACCGACGTCGGGCGCGACGGAGCGGGAGTGCCGCGAGCTCGGCATCCCGCTCGCCGCGCTCGGCGAGCGGGAGATCGACGTGGCGATCGACGGCGCCGACGAAGTCGCGGCCGATTGGTCGCTCACCAAAGGCGGCGGCGGAGCGCTGTTCCGCGAGAAAGCCGTCGCACTCGCGGCCGGCACGTTCGTCGTCGTCGTCACGCCCGAGAAGCTGGTCGCGCGGCTCGGCGCCTTCGCGACGCCGGTCGAGGTCGTCCCGTTCACGCTGCGCATCGTCGCGCGCGCGATCGAGGCCGCGCATCCGGAGGTTCGCGTCCGCCGGCGGGGCGACGATGGCGCGCCGTTCGTCACCGACAACGGCAACGCGATCCTCGACTGCAGCTTCGGCCCGATCGACGACCCGCTCGCACTCGACGTCTCGCTGCGCGCGATCCACGGCGTCGTCGCGACCGGGTTGTTTCCGTCGGCGCTGACGAGCGCGGTCCTCGTCGCCGAGAGCGGCGGCGTTCGCGCGCTGGGCGAACCGCACGCGCGCCGAACGTAAAGTACCGGCCCTAGATTTCGTACTCCCAGGAGTTCCAGAACGGCGTCACCGCGTGGGCGGGTTTGTAGTTCTTGAGGTCGACGCTGGCGATGTCGAAGCGGCGGTTGAACCACATCGTGAGGAAGGGCACCTCGGCGACGATGAGCTCCTGAATGCGATCGTACGCCTTCTTCCGCGTCGGACGATCGTAGTGGGTCAGCGCGGCCTTCTCCAGCACGTCGAGCTCTCGGTCGCAGAAGTGAAAAAAGTTCTGACCGTTCGGCGGGAACTGGTTGCACATGACCGTCGTCGAGTCGTCCGGATCGGTGCCGTTGACCCACGCCGAGAACTCGGCATCGAACTTCCCGGATTGGAGTATCCCGCCGGCCGCAAAGCTCGCGAACATCATGGCCGAGGCGTACGGCTTGATCTCCATCTCGATCCCGGCGTCGCGCAGTGAGGACTGCAAGAGGACGCCGATCCGCTGGCCGAGCGCACTTCCGGTCGTCGTCACGAAGACGAGGTGCAGTCGCGTGCCGTTCTTCGCCCGGATCCCGTCAGGACCGGGCGTCCAACCGGCCGCGTCGAGCGTCGCCTTCGCTTTCGCGATGTCGTAGGGGATCGGCCGCAACGCCGCATTGTACGCCCACAGGAAGCGCGGCTGATCGGCCTCGCCGGGCAGGTTCACCCCGTACGTCGCAGTCTCGATCAAGCGTTTGCGATCGGTCGCGTACGCGATCGCCTTGCGCACCGCCAGATCGCCCGTGATCGGCCGCGCGAGGTTGAACCCGAGGTAGCTGTACTGCACGAACGGTGTCAGCAAGACGTGCGTGTCGGCGACGTGCGACGCCGCGGGATAGGTCGCCGAGGATGCGCTGTACCAGAGGTCGATGTCGTGCGACTTGATGCTGGTGGTCAGCGTGTTCTCGTCAGGGATCGCCTGATAGGTGATCTCCTTGAGCTTCGGAGCGCCGCGCCAATAGTGCGGGTTCGCAACCATGCGCAGCGTCTGCCCACGGTGCCACTCCTTCACGATGAAGGGCCCGGTGCCGATCGGGGCGCTGTTGAACGGAACGCGGTTGATGTCCGGATATTTCGCCAGCACGTGTTTCGGCAGCACGGGATACGATGTCGCCGCCATGGTCAGAAACGTGTTCACGAACGGCGAGAACGCGTGCGCCAAATGGACGACAGCGGTGTACTTGTCCGGCGTGTCGATGGAACGGATCACATCGTACCCGTCGCGCGTCTGCACGTTGTTGTTCGGGTTCATGACCGCCCGCCACGTGAAGACGACGTCACCTGAGTCGAACGGCACCCCGTCTTGCCATTGGACGCCGCGGCGCAGATGGTACGTGATCGTCAGGCCGTCCTTCGCGATGCCGCCGTTCGCCAACGTCGGCACTGCGGTCGCCAGCTCCGGATAGAGCTCGTCGCGGTCGCTGTAGTTGAACAGATAGCCGCCCCAGAACATCGAGAGGTCCGTGTCGACTTGAAACGTCCCGAGCAGCGGGTTCAGCGTGTCCGGATCGTTCAGGCTGGCGATCCGCAGTATCCCCGGATGCGTCCAGCTGTGGCGCTGCCCCGGCGCGCCCGAGCCGCCGGTGCCCGTGTCCGGCCCCGACTGCGTCGTTGCGACGCGCGCGCACGCGCTGAGGGCGATCGCCAGTGCGACCGCGAGGTAGCCCAGACGTTTCACTCGGCGGCCGTTCTCGCTCGGCCGGGCGGGTCATGCTACGGCAGCGGTTCGACCGCGAGGATCGCGAGGTCGTCGTCGATGCGACCGCGCGTGTAGCGCGCCACCAGCGCGAGCAGCTCGTCGACCAGCTCTTGAGGAGTGCGGGCTCGCGCCTGCGCGATGAAGTTCGTGATCCGTTCGATCGGAGCGAAGGCACCCTGCGGCGTTCGTGCCTCCGTGAGCCCGTCGGTCGCGAGCACCAGCAGATCACCGGGGGCCAGACGCGTCCCCGCGGCGCAGAACGTCGAGCCGCCCAGCCCGACGATCGGCCCGGTCGGAGCGAGCGTTTCGATGCGCGTCCCGCGGCGAACCCAACACGCTTCGTGACCGGCGTTGGCGTAGAGCAGCGACCCGTCGCGCCGGTCGTGGATCCCGACGAACACGGTGACGAACGATTCCGGCGCCGGGTTCGCGTCGCGGTAGAGTGCGTCGAAGCGCTGCAGCACGGCGTCCGGAGGGAGGCCTTCGGCAGCCAGCGCACGGATCGCGTAACGCACGAACGTCGTGTCGACGGCGGCGACCAGCCCTTTGCCGCTGACGTCGCCGATGACGATCAGTGTCCGGTCGTCGTCGAGGCGGTAGACGTCGTAGACGTCAC
>CALEOJ010000242.1 GCA_937910425.1 uncultured candidate division WPS-2 bacterium | reverse complement strand
AGTTCGCCGCGGTCCGCGCGCTGGCGAGGGGGCCGAGCTGGTTCGTGACCCACCGCCCGCCGTACACCAACGTCGATGAACGCACCGCGATGGGCGACGCCCTCGAGCCGTTCGACGCGGTCCTCGCCGGGCACATCCACTTCTTCGCGGCGATGAACGTCGCGTCGCTCCCGCCGCTGCTGATCAACGGCGAGGGCGGAGCGAAGCTCGATCCGAACTACGCTGTATTCCTCGGGCTCGCCGTCGGCGATCTGCACGTCCAGGGCGACGTGTTCGGGTCGGCGCGCTTCGGGTTCGGGGTCTACACGCGCACGGGCGCGGGTTGGGCGATCTCGCTGCGCGCTGCGGACGGATCCGAGCGGGCCCGCTGCAGCTTGGCGAACCGCTCCGTTCACTGCTGAACCGGGAGACTTCCATGATCGTCGCCGCCGTTCTCTCCGCCTGGGTGCAATACGCCGCCGACGGCAAGCCGCACGTGCGCGCGCTCGCCCCACAGACCTGTCCCACGAAGGTGACGTACGACGGCGGCTCGGCGCGGATGCGCATGCGCGCGGACATCGCTCCGGGCTTCGATGAGGTCGTGTGCGACGCGCGGATCCCGGCCACGGCGACGCATGTTAGACTCGAGAACGTGCAGCTGCCCTCGCCGCCGGTTCTTCCGCAGACGATCGTCGTGCTCGGCGACACCGGCTGCCGCATGAGCGCCTACGAGCAGCAGGCCTGCGGCGACATCGCGGATTGGCCGTTCGCGAAGATCGCGCGTTCGATTGCCCGCGTACATCCCGACCTGCTCGTGCACGTCGGCGACTACTACTATCGCGAGACGAACTGCCTCGCGAACGCCACGGGATGCGTCAACCGCTGGGGCGACACGAGCCTGTCGTGGAACGCCGACTGGTTTTGGCCAGCGAAGCCGCTCTTCGCGAGCGCGCCGCTCATGCTCATTCGCGGCAACCACGAGGATTGCGAGCGCGGCGGCCCGGCCTGGTTTCGCTACCTCGACGGCGGCGACGCCGTGACGCCGTGTGCGGCGGGCGCGGTCGACGGCACGATGCCGTGGGCGGCGTCGTTCGGTAGCCTGCGGATCGTGGTGAACGACTCTGCGGCCGATCCGAGTGACGACAAGCCCGATCCCGCGCGCATCGCGTTCTATGAAGCATCGTACGGCAAGGCGCGGTCCCTCGCCGTGGGCGCCGGCGAGGCGTGGTTCGTCACGCACCGCCCGCCGTACTCGAACACGAACGAGACGGAAGCGCTGCTGCAGCTGGACTGGAAGCTGGCGCCCTTTTCGTGGGTCCTGGCCGGACACTTCCACGACTTCGAGGCGATCAACCTGACCGGCTACCCGCCGCTCGTCGTGAACGGCGAGAGCGGTGACGACCTGGACGATGCCGGCACGACCGCGAAGTACATCGGCCTGCATATGAACGACGGCAAGCCGGTCTACGCGTTCGCCTCGCCCGCGCCGTACGCTACCAAACAGTTCGGCTTCGCCGTCTACGAGAAGAAACTGGGCGGCTGGCGGATCTCGCTGCGCGACGTCGACGGGATCGAGCGCCGCGTCTGCGCCCTCGCGAAGGGAGGCGTTTCTTGCCTCTGATCATCTCGCACGTCGACATGCGCGTTCGCGACCGCGCGAAGGCGACGGAGTTCTACGACGCGTTCCTCAACCTGCTGGGCGCGGTGAAGGATGAGGGCGCGACGTTCACCACCTGGCAGATCCCGCCGCGTGACGCACCGCCCGACTGGGAGGCGACGGAGTGGTTCGGGATCACCGAAGATCCGGTGATGACGCCCAACGCCACGCGCATCGCCTTCGATGCGCCGTCGCGCGGTACGGTCGACGCGATCGCGGTCTACCTCCCGGCGATCGGCGCGAAAAACATCGAGCAGCCGCACGCGGCGTACGGTCCCAACTACTACGCCTGCTTCTTCGACGACCCCGACGGCAACAAGCTCGAAATCTGCCACCTCACTCGCGCGGCGTCAGACTGACGGCGGTGGGGTGCGGCGGTCGGACCAGGTCGACCAGATCGCGATCGCGACGAGGCCCAGCATCAGCGCGATCGCGGCCGGCTGCGCGCCGTAGCCGAACGGCACCGAGGCAACCAGCGCGATCGACGCGATCAGGGTGAAGGTCTTCGAGCGCTGCGAGAAGCGGTCTTTCGAACGGCCGCGCGACATCGCGATATAGAACAGGAAATAGAACAGACCCGCGAGCTCGAACGGATACCCCGTCTGGAGCAGGTACTCGATCATGGTGACGCCAGGGTCCAGCGGTAGGCGTCCCAGGTGGGGTCGAAACCGTTCGGGGAGAAGCCCCGTAGCGCGGTGCGATACGCGTACGAGTACGAGGGGTTGAACAGGTAGACGATCGGCACCGCGTCCGCGACGCGGCGTTCGATCTGCGCGTACAACCGTTTGCGCTCGGCGCGGCGCGGCGCGACGACCGCGCGGCGTTCGAGCGCGTCGACCTGCGGATCGCACCAGCGCATATAGTTCGCGGTGCCGGAGCACGCGAGCAGGAACGAGTCGTCGGGGTCGGCGCCCATCGGCCACGGCACGTACGCCATGTCGAACCCGCCGCTCGCCAGCGTCCCGCCCTGCGATTTCGGCAAGAACAGCTGAGCGTTCGAGAGCGATTTGATCGCGATGCGCACGCCGCGCGCGGCGAGTTCGCTCTGCACGACGGTCGCGACACGCACGCCGGTCCCGGATTCGGGGAACTGCACGTACGTCAGCGAGAGCGGCTGGCCGTCTTTCATGCGGACGCCGTCGGCGCCGCGGCGCCAACCGGCGGCGTCGAGCAGCCGGTCTGCCGCCGCCGGATCGTACGGCGGCTCGTGCACCACCGGATCACGTGCCCACGAGTCGAGCGCCTGCGCCGTGTCGACGACGGGATAGCGCCCGAACGTGATCTTCTTCGAGATGCCGGCGCGGTCGATCGATGCCGCGATCGCGCGCCGCACGCGCACGTCGTCAAGCGGCGGATGGGTCGTGTTGATTGCGATCCCCGCGACGAGCGCGAGCGGCACGGTACGGAAAGCGAGATCCTGCGGCGCGCCGAGCGACGCGCGCTGCGCCGGCGAGAGCAGATTCCAGTCGATCCCTCCGCTGCGCAACAACGTGAAGTTCGTCCCGGGATCCGGTACGATGCGCACGTCGATCCGCGCGACCTTCGGCGTTCCGCGCCAGTACGACGGGCTGGCCTCGTAGAGGAGGTGGTCGCCGCGCGCCCATGAGACGAACCGGTACGGGCCGTTCCCGACCGGGTGCGACGAGAACGCGCTCTGCTCGAGGTTCGGCTCCTTCTCGAGGAGATGCGCGGGCAGCACGTACTGCGGCGCGGTGCCGTAACTGAACAGCGTCGCAACCGCCGGGGCCCACGGCTCCTTGAGCGTCACCCGCACGGTGCGCCCGTCGGGCGCCTCGGCCTTCGCAACCCGGTCGTAGCCGGCGCGCGAGCGCACCGGATTGCGGTCGTCGGTAATCGCGTGCAGCGTCCACACGACGTCGTGCGCCGTGACCGGGACACCGTCTTGCCAGCGCACTCCGGCGCGCAGGTGATACGTGATGACGCGGCCGTCGCGCGAGACGCCGCCGTTCTCCGTCGTCGGAACCCGGTCCAGGAGCACCGGGACCGGCGCGCCGCGTTCGTCGATGTCGATGAACGGCTCGAACACCAGGCGCGCGACTTGCTGTTCGACGCTGTTCGCGTCGACGTGTGCGAAGAGCGGGTCGAGCGACTGCGGATCGGCGGCGATCGCGAACCGGACCGTCGCCGCGGCCCCGCCGGCGTGGTCCCCGGGACTCCCCACCCGGGCGCAAGCCCCCAGCGCGATCGCGACGGCGAGGCAAGCGAGTAATCCGGCGAGGCGCATCGACCGACCGTTCCTATTCGAGGGAACGCGCCTCCTGCCGAAGAAATCATTGGTCGATGATCGTAAAGCCCGAATCGATGGAGGCCAGGAACGGGAAGCCCGGGGCCGGACACCCGGAACTCGACCGGGTCGACCTGCGCTTGCTCGCCGCCCTTCAGCGCAACGCCCGCTCGACCTACGCCGAGCTCGGCGCCCTGGTGAACCTCAAGCCGCCGGCCGTCCACGATCGCGTGAAGCGGCTCGAGTCGCGCGGCTTCGTCCGGCGCTACTCCGCCCAGCTCGACGCGCGCCGCGTCGGTTACGAGCTGACCGCGTTCGTCGGCGCGTACTGCGCGCCCGACCTCGACTACGATGCGTTCACGCAGGCGGTCCAGGCGTTCCCCGAGATCATCGAGATCCATAGCGTCGCCGGCGACGAGACGTACATGCTCAAAGTCGTCACGCGCTCGACCTCACACCTGGACGAGTTCCTCACCAAGCTCAAACGCGTCCCCGGCGTCGCGCGCACGCGCACGACGATCGTCCTCTCGACGCCGTTCGAGCGCGGCGGGCTTCCGGTCGAGGCGCTTGGGTGAACCACGCCCTCGACGACGCGCGGCTCGCGGTCCCGCTCGGCACCGGCTGCCGGCTCGGCTCACACCGCGTCGTCGAACCGAAGGGCGCGCTCCCGCAAGCGGCCTGGAAGCTCGACAACACGCCGCGCGCGTACGCCAACGAGATCCTGTGCGCGGTCGAGACGTTGAACGTCGACTCCGCGTCGTTCCGGCAGATCAGCGACGCGTGCGAAACCGACTGCGCCGCGATCGCCGCGGAGATTCTGGCGACGGTGAACGAGCGCGGCAAGCAGCACAATCCGGTAACCGGCAGCGGCGGAATGTTCGTCGGGCGCGTCCTCGAGATCGGCCCCGCACTCGCAGCGCGCGACGACATCGCGGTCGGCGACCGCATCGCGTCGCTGGTCTCGCTGACGCTCACACCGCTGCACCTCGATGCGATCGAGCGCGTCGACCTCGCCACCGGTCAGGTCGGCGTGCGGGGCACGGCGATCTTGTTCGAGACCGGGATCTACGCGCGGCTGCCGGACGATCTGCCGGTCGATGTCGCGCTCGCGGTGCTCGACGTCGCGGGCGCGCCCGCGCAGGTGCGGCGGCTCGCCGAGCGCGGGCGGACGGTCTGCGTGATCGGCGCCGACGGAAAGTCCGGGATCCTGGCGTGCGCACAGGCCCGCGAGGGCGTGGGGCCCGGCGGTGTCGTCGTCGGAATCGTGCCGAACGCGCAGACCGCGGGCGCGAAGCTGCTACAGGACCACGGGTACGTCGACCACCTCATCGTCGCCGACGCGCGTGACGCGCTCGCGATCGTCGCCGCGCTGCCGGCGGCGCTGCCGCAGCTCGCGGACGTCGTCGTCAACTGCGTCAACGTCGCAGGGACCGAGCTCGCGTCGATCTTGTGCTGTAAGGACGGCGGCACCGTCTACTTCTTCTCGATGGCGACCTCGTTCACGGCGGCCGCTCTCGGCGCGGAGGGCATCGGCAAAGACGTAACCATGATGGTCGGAAACGGGTATGCGAAGGGGCATGCGGACGTCGCGCTGCAGACACTGCGCGATCATCCGGCGATCAGGGAATATTTCGTCGCGCGCTACGGTGCGCGCGACCCTGGGGAGATTTCAGAGTAGTGCACCACGTCAAACCGCCGGTCGATCCGGCCCTGCTGGAACACCGCAACCTGCGCGGCGGCGAGTTCTGGCGCGCGGTCCCCGCGTACGCGGAGATCGACGAAGAGACGTTCCTCGACCACATCTGGCAGGGCCGCAATTCGGTCAAGACGCCCGAAGAGCTGTTCGAGACGATCGGCAGCACCGTCGACCCGACCTTCATCGAGGACGCAAAGGAAGGCTTCCGCCGCGCGCCGATGGCGGTGCGCGTCTCGCCGTACGCGATCGCGACGATCGACTGGACGCAGCCGTACGAAGATCCGATCCGCCGCCAGTTCATCCCGGTCGCCTCGAAGCTGCTCCCCGATCACCCGCGGCTGACGCTCGACTCGCTGCACGAGCAGGACGATTCGCCGGTGCAGGGCCTCACGCACCGCTACCTCGACAAGGTGCTCTTCCTCCCGCTGCAGACGTGCCCGGTCTACTGCCGCTTCTGCACGCGCTCCTACGCGATCGGCCCCGACACCGAGAGCGTCGACAAAGCCGCGCTCGCGAAGACGCCCGAGCTCTGGAAGCATGCGTTCGCGTACATCGCCTCGCGGCCGGAGATCGAGGACGTCGTGATCTCGGGCGGCGACGTCTACCAGCTCGCACCGAAGAACATCACGCTGATCGGCGAGTCGCTGCTCGCAATCCCGCACGTGCGGCGCATGCGCTTTGCGACCAAAGGCCCGGCGGTGATGCCGATGAAGATCCTCACCGACCACGCCTGGGTCGACGCCCTGACCGGCGTCGTCGAGAAGGGCCGCAAGCGCGGCAAGGACGTCGTCCTGCACACGCACTTCAATACGCCCAGCGAGATCACCGAGATCACGCGCCAGGCGATGGACGTCCTATTCCAGCGCGGTGTCGTGGTGCGCAACCAGAGCGTGCTGATCCGCGGCGTCAACGACGACCCGTACCGGATGACGATGCTGACGAAGCGCCTGTCGTGGATCAACGTGCACCCGTACTACGTCTACATGCACGACCTGGTGAAGGGCGTCGAGGATATGCGAACGTCGATCCAGACCTCGGTCGACCTCGAGAAGCACGTCCGCGGTACGACCGCCGGTTTCAACACACCGCTGTTCATCTGCGATGCCCCCGGCGGCGGTGGAAAGCGCGACGTCCATTCGTACGACTACTACGACCGCGAGAACGGGATCGCGGTCTACAGCGCGCCGAGCGTCAAACCCGGCCAGTCGTTCCTGTACTTCGACCCGATCGACACGCTGGAGCCCGAAGCGCAGGCCCGCTGGGCCGTCCCGTCGCTCCAGGACGAGATGATCCGCGAAGCCGTCGCCCGCGCGGGCGGAAAGGTCGCGGCCCTCGCGTAAAGGGCTCACCGCAATGCTCATCAATGCGGTGACGTACACCTTCCCTGAGGACAAGGCCGACGAGGTCGAGCGGATCTTCCGCGAGCTGCGAGCAGCCTCGCTGCGCGAGGCGGGCTGCCTGGGCTACGAGGTGTGCCGCGCCGACGCCGCGGCGCCCGGCACGTTCGTGCTCTACGAGACGTGGCGCGACCTGGCCGCGCTCGAAGCGCACTACGAGATGGAACACTTCCAGCGGCTCGGCGTGAACGGCATCCGTCCGCTCGCGGCGAGCCGTGTCGCCATCAAGGGCACGCCGGTCGACTGAGATGCGGGTCTGCGTGTACTGCGGGTCGTCGGCCGGCGACGATCCGAGCTTCGCCGCGACGGCGCGTGCCTTCGGCACCGCACTCGGCCGGGCCGGGATCGGCGTGGTGTATGGCGGCGGCCGCATCGGGCTGATGGGGGCCGTCGCCGACGCCGCGCTCGACGCGGGCGGCGAGGTGATCGGGATCATCCCGCGCTTCCTCGAGGAGCGCGAGGTCGCGCACCGCGGCGTCGATCTGCGGATCGTCGCGTCGATGCACGAGCGCAAGCAGTTGATGTCGGAGCTGTCGGACGCGTTCGTCGCGCTGCCGGGCGGGTTCGGGACGTTCGAAGAGTTCTTCGAGATCGTCACCTGGGTGCAGCTCGCGTTGATCGACGCGCCGTGCATTCTCGCGAATGTCGACGGCTACTACGACCCGCTGATCGCGCTGATCGACGGCGCGCACGCGAAGGGCTTCATCAGCGCGACGAACCGCGCGATCGTCGAATCCTACGCGAGCCTCGACGAGGTTATGGCGCGCCTTTCAAACGGTTGAACTGCGTGAACACGCGCTGCTCCGAGAGCTCGGCGACGGCCGGGTCGTAACCCGGGACGCCGGGGACCGCGAAGTTGTGCGTCGCTCCCGGGTACACGAAGATCTCCGCATCCGGACGGTGACGTAACGCGGCTCTGATCGCGTCGACGTCGTCCTTCGGCGTCAGCGGGTCGTCCTCGCCGAAGTGCAGCGAGAGCGGCGCGTGGACGCGCGGCGCGTCGGCCAGGCTGTTGGCGATCTGGGTGGGGTGGAACGCGCCTGCGGCGTCGACGTCGAGGCGTGCGGCCGCGAGGTACGCATACCGTCCGCCGAAGCAGAAGCCGAGTACCGCGATCTTCCCGCTGCACGCGGGCATCGCGCGCAGCGCAGCGACGGTCGCGCCGACGTCCGCGACGATCTGATCGACGTCGACGCGCTTCCCGCGCGCTTGCGCGCTCGCGCGCCCTGCATCGGTGCGATCCATCACGTGGCTCTCGGCATCTCGCCAGAACTGGTTCGGCGCCGCCACGACGAAGCCGCGCGCCGCGTAGCGGTCGGCGAGCTGCCGCACCACGGCCTCGATCCCGAAGATCGGGGGCAGCATCACGAGCCCGGGCGCCGGTGCTCCGTCCGGTGGGAGCGCGAGATACGCCTCGAACATGCCGCCGTCCGCGGCCTTGACCTCAATATCGCTCATCGCTGTCCGAACGTGCGGCGCCGAGGAGCGCGCGGCCTTCAGACGAAGCCCCGACCGCGTCGGGAGGTCGGTGAATGCCGCGCTTCATCCTCGCATCGCTCATCTTGTCACTCGTGCTGTCCGCACTGCCGCGCGCCGGCACGGCCGCGACTCCCTTCGCCGGCACGTGGCGCGCGTTTGCGACCACGAGCGGGATGCGGTGCCAATTCGACCTCGTCATGACGACGACGGGCGACTACATCGAGCAGGCGCGGTGCGGCCCGTACCTGACGAGCCAGCGTGGCTGGCATCGAGTCTTCGCAAACGGCACGCTGAGCCGCGTCGTCACGAGCTGGTCGCCGACGCAGCTCTACGTCGTCGACGCCGGCGGCGGCGGCCACATGGAGCCGACGACGCGGCCGTCCGGCGGAACGTACCGCTACACGTTCACGACGCCGAACACGATGGTGTGGCGCGACGCCAACCTCGGCGGAACCCTTACCTGGCACCGCGCCTAAGCGACAGCTGCTGGTTCTTCGACCTCCGCGCCCGTACACGCGATCTGCGCCGACGCGGCCGGGTAGACCGCGCGCGCGTCGATCCCGGGCAGCGTCCTGCGCGCGCGTGTGACGTCGTCGTAGAAGGCGCGCAGGCTCTTCACAACTGAGCCCATCTCGCCGGTGCCGATCGTGCGGTGGTCGAGGCTCTTCACCCACGCGACGCCAACACCGGTGCCGCAGATCAGGATCTCGTCGGCCGAGTACAGCTCGGTGCGGTCGATCGAGCGCGACTCGACCCGAATCCCCAACTCGTCGTGCAAGTAGCGGCTGACCAGCGCGCGCGTGACGCCTTCGAGCAGGTTCTGCGACAGATCCGGGGTCGTCGCGACGCCGTCGCGCAGCACGAACAGGTTCGCGGCGGAGGCTTCGCTGACGTGGCCGTCGTCGGAGAGCACGATCGCATCGTCGAAGCCGTTCAGCCGCGCCTCGCTCTTGGCGAGCGCGACGTTGACGTAGCTGCCGGTGATCTTCGCGCGGGCCGGCGTCGCGTTGTCGTCGACGCGCCGCCACGAGCTCACGCACAATTTCAGGCCGTCGTCGGTGTCGAGGTATTTGCTGTTCGGGAAAGCGACGATCGAGAGGTCGTGCCCGACGTCGTCGAGCCGAACGCCGAAGAACTCTTCGCTCTTGAACAGCAGCGGGCGGATGTAGACGTCGCCGCGGAACCCGTTGCGGCGGCACAGCTCGAGGGTGATCTCGGTCAGCTCCTCCTCGCCGTGCGGCAGCTCCATCAGCAGCAGGTTGCCCGAGCGCCGCAGCCGCTTGTAATGCGCGACCGGCTCGAAGACGTAGAGCTGCTCCGCCTCGGCGTTCCAGAATGCGCGGATCCCCTCGAAGCAGCCGGTACCGTACTGCAGCGCGTGGGTCAGCAGCCCCAGCGTGGCCTCACGGTACGGCATGAACGCTCCGCGGTGGTAGACGACGAGCTCTGCGAGATCCAAGCGAACTTCCTCCGGGTCCATCATCTCTTGACGGAACCCCCCGCCGGAGGGCCACTTTGAGTACCGAGTGGCCCTGCCGTGTCACCTTCTCACAAAGGGCCGTTGTTGTGCGCGTGCTGAGCGTAGGTCCGGGGGTCGAAGTACCAGTCCGGCAGGGTCCGCGGGAACGCGATGTCCGTGAACGTGAAGTCGACGATCTGGCCGTCGTCGGTGTACCCGCCGCCCACCACCCCATGCAGGTTCGTCACGACGGGGTACCCCTGAACGACGCCCATCGTGATCGTGAACGTCACCGGGTACACCCGGTTCCCAGGCGTGATGAACAGCTTGTCGGTCGCGATCAGCTTGTGCAGCTCGAGCGTCTTCCGGTCGACGATCACGTCGCGCAAGCGATTCCGTTCGACGTCGCGGATCGGGGAGATGTGCAGGTGGAGCTCGCTTCCCTCGACGTCGAGCGAGTCGACGTGGTAGTCCGACTCGATGATCGTGCGCACGCCGCCGATGACGGGCAGCGGCGTGTAGTTCGGTTCGGGCGTCGGCACTTCGGAGACCGGATGCGGCCGTGCCGGCGCCGGCTCGAACACGTCGGCGGTCGGTGGGCCGGGGTCGCGCGCCTCGTTGAACGCCGGCCGGTCGAAGGTGAGCTCGCCGCGCGCATCGTCGCGGTATACCTTGCGGGTCAGCGCCGCCCGGTCGAGATTGCGCACCCAGATGTGTTTCGTGTAGCTCTCGGCCAGGTCGGGGTACCCGTTGGTCGCCTTCTGCGCGCGGATGATCGTGTAGGACTCCAACGCCGGGGGCGGCCGATGCGATCGGAACTGCGCGCGGATCAAGCCGAGCATGCGCTGCGGCGTCGGGGTCGGTTCGCCGCTCGCGGCGGGCGCCGGCGTCGGGACCGCCTTCACCGGCGCCGCCAAGGCGAACACCGTCGCGAGCAGTCCGACCAGGATGGCGGCTCGGACGAGAAATCCCGGCTCGATTGGTTCGGGTCGCATGAACGGTGAACGTTACCGGCAGCGACGGAGTTCGGCCTCTCAGACCGGTGCGTCGCCGCCGTGCTGCCCGTATGTCCGGGGGTCGAAGTACCAGTCCGGGAGCGTGGCGGGAAACGAGATTGCGGTGAAGGTGTAGTCCACCTCCTTGCCGTCGCCGTTGTAGTCCCCTCCGACCACGCCGTGGGCGGCCGTGACGACCGGGTAGCCCTCGACTGCCCCCATCGTGATGGTGAAGGTCACCGGGTAGACGGGACCACGAACGATGAAGAGCGCGTCAACCGCGATCAGCGTGCGAAGCTCGTAGGTTTGCTTGTCGGCGAAGACCTCGCGCAAGCGGTTGCGGTCGGCATTGAGGACGGGGGAGATGCGCAAGTGCAGGAGATCGCCTTGCGTCTCGAGCGAGTCGAGGCGGTAGTCCGACACACCATTCGGGCTTTCGAACATGTCGGCGGTCGGCGGTCCGGGGTCGCGCTCCTCGTTGAACGCGGGCCGGTCGAACTCCAGCGGACCGCGCGTCCCGTTGCTCAGCACCGTGCGGGTGAGCGCGGTACGGTCGGAGTTTCGCACCCAGACGCGCTTCGAGTAGCTGTTCGGGAAGTCGAGCACCCCGGTCGCGGTGTTCTGCGATCGCGTGAGCGTGTAGGATTCGAACGGCGGAAGCGACCGCGCGTGGAAGCGCGCCCGTATCGAGCCGAGCAGGCTCTGCGGGCTCGGCGCCGGTTCGACCGCGGGAGCCGCGGTCGGTTCGGCCGCGACCGTCGCCGGAGCCGACATCGCGAGCATCGCGCAGAGGATCACCCGAGCCACCATGCCTCGTTGGTACGCCACATCCTGACGCCTTGCCTTGACCTGGCGCGGCGCCGAAGTCTTCTCGCGCGCGACTGACGAACGTCACGGGCAGCTATGGAGTTCGTTCGGTTCACCGCCCTGGAGCGGCATTACGGCGCGAATGAGGTGTTCGCGGGCATCTCCGGGGTCGTACGCGACGGCAAGCGGATCGGGCTGGTCGGACCGAACGGGGCCGGGAAGTCCTCGCTCGTGCGGCTGCTGGCCGGGCTCGACGAAGCCGACGGCGGAACGATCGTGCGCGCCCGGGAGCAGCGGCTCGGGTATCTCGCCCAGGACGCGGCCGAGAACGGCCCCCAGACGCTGCGTGCCGCGTTCGACGAAGCGATGGCGCGCGGAAACGCCGCGGAGTGGGAGATGCGGGCGACGCTGAACCGCTTCGATTTCGCGGAGAGCGATCTCGACCGGCCGCTGCGCGAGTTCTCCGGCGGGCAGCGCACCCGCGCGCTCCTCGCGCGCACGCTGCTCGAGCAACCCGACTGGCTCGT
>CALEOJ010000241.1 GCA_937910425.1 uncultured candidate division WPS-2 bacterium | reverse complement strand
CATACGAGATATTGGCGTGACTGTAGTTCAGACGTGTGCTCTTCCGATCTAGGATGCGGAGTAGGGAGCGTCCGCGGTCACAGCGATACCGCCGCCCCACCTCCCGCCGCCGTCGTCAGGGGCGGAAGACGAGGCCGACGCTGACGACCGGGACGACGACGTGGGTGCGCTGTTCCGCGCGCAGCCGTTCGAGGTCGGCGCGGAAGGCAGGGCTCGCGGCGAGAGGTCCAGTCGCCGACGCGGTCGTGCTCCCGTTGCGAACGAGCACGCCGGCGTCGACCGTGAGCGCCAAGCCGCGGATGATCCCGGTGCCGGTTCCGACGCCCGCGTAGAGGGAGGGGCGGTCGTAGCGGAGGTGCGTGCTCACCATGCCGGTACCGCTGGTCGGATAGATGCCCGAACCGACGTGCAGCGTCGCGCTGTCCAGCCGTGCCACGTTGTCGACGCCGTCGCTGCCGAACACGAGGCCGCCGCTGATCCGGTAGCGCCCGGCGGACGGACGATAATCTGCGATCACGGCGACGTGGTTGTAGTGCGTGGTGCTGGTGTACGGGTTCCCGTCGTAGTTGAACTGCTCCGAGGCACTCATCGTCCCGGTCTGGATCCGGACGCTGAAGTCGTAGAGCAGCGGCTTCTCCAGCGTGATCCCGTGACCGATCGTGCTCGCCTGCACGCCGTACGAGACCGACGAGAAGAGATCGGCGCGCGCAGCGGCGGGCAGGGCGGCGAGCGCGACGGCGAACGCCGTAGCGGCGGCCTGGCGGATCATTGCGGGTCCAGTTCGACGACGGCGGCTCGCTCTCCGGGCGGGAGGGCGTCGCGCAGCGCCGCGTAGCTTGGGTCGATCTCGGCGAGCGGGACCAGCGCGAACGCTCGCTCGTGCAGGCGAGCGTGCGGGATGACCAGGTCGGGGTCGTCGAGGCGCAGCTCGCCGTAGGTCAGGATGTCGAGGTCCAGGACGCGCGGCCCCCAGCGGAACGTCGTCACGCGCCCGGCTTCGGCCTCGATGCGCTTCAGCGCGACGAGCAGCGGATGCGGCTCGAGCGCGGTCTCGAGCGAGGCCGCGGCGTTGACGAACGGCTCCTGTCCGATCACGCCCCATGGCTCGCTGCGATAGAGTGCCGAGCGAGCGACGACCGTCCCCAACTCGGCGAGGCGCGCCACCGCGCCGCGAACGTTCGCGACGGGATCACCGACGTTCGACCCGATCCCGATCGTTGCGCGCGGCATCAGCGCTCGCGGCGGAGTGAGACGACCGGCGTCGCGCCGTCGAGCAGCCGCGGCTTCGCGATCGAGACGCGGGCCCGGGCGACGCGCGGATCGGCCATCAGCGCGTCGAGAATCGCCTCACCGAGACGCTCGAGCAAGGCGAACCGCTCCCGGGCGACGATGCGCACGACGCTCGCGTGAACCTCGGCATAGCTCACCGTGTCGGCGAGCGCATCGCTCGCTCGCGCGGCGGAGAGGTCGAGCTCGAAAGCCAGATCGATGTCGAGCGGCTGCGCGACGTCTTGCTCGCCGGGATTCACGCCGTGATGTCCCCACGCGCGTATCCCGCGCACCTCGAGGCGGTCGAGACCGCTCACGGAAGTCGTTCGGTCCAGCCGTCCGGGCGCCAGCCGCGTACGATCGCGTCGGTCACCCGGACGACGTCGCGCTGCTCGGGAACATCGTGCACGCGAACGAGATCGATCCCCGCTGCGATCGCGAGCGCGACCGTCGCCGCCGTGCCGAATTCACGCGCTTCGACGCCGCGCCCGGTCAGCTTTCCGATCGTCGACTTCCGCGAGGTTCCGATCAGCGTCGGAAATCCGAGCGCGACCAGGCGGTCCAGCGCGCGCAGCACGGCGAGGTTGTGCTCCGGCAGTTTCCCGAACCCGATGCCGGGGTCGAGGATGACGTGCTCGGACACGATGCCGGCGCGTACGCAGCGTGCCGCGCCGTCCTCGAGGAACGCCAGGACCTCGTCCACGACGTCGCGCTCGTAGACCGCGACCGCCTTGTTGTGCATCACCACGATCGGCGCGCCCGTCTCGGCGCAGGCGGCGATCAGATCCTCCGGCGCGCCCCAGATCGAGTTCAGCATGTCGCCGCCCGCGGCACGAGCGTCGCGAAAGACGCCGGCTTTGAATGTGTCGACCGAGACGATCGCGTCGGGCGCGCCGGCCCGAATCGCGGCCAGCGCGGGGAGCAGGCGCGCGCGCTCGGTATCGGCGCCGATCGGGTGATGGCCGGGGCGAGTCGACTCGGCGCCCACGTCGACCACGTCCGCGCCGTCGGCGAGCTGCTGCAGTGCGCGCGCCGCCGCGATCTCCGGGTGCGGATCACCGTCGCCGGAGAACGAGTCCGGCGAGACGTTCACGATCCCCATCACGTAGGTACGCGCGCCCCAGGGCAGCACACGGCCGCGGACGCGCAGCGCGCCGCGATGTCGGGTCAGCGCTCGATCAAACATTCGAATTCGACTGAACGTTCGCCATCCACCATGCGCGCAGCTCGGCCACGACGAACGTCGAGCCCGTGACGACGATGATCGCTTCGGAGTCGGCGTTGCGGCGCGCGATCGAGAAGGCGTCGACCGGATCGGAGATCGCGCGGCCCCATGCACCGAGCTCGTCCGCGATCGAGGCCAGCCGCTGCGGGCGCGACGCCGTGCGGCCCGCCGTCGAGAACGTGGTGAACACAAACGAAGCGCCGAGCGGAAGGAACGGCCGGATCACCTGCGCGGCGTCCTTCGAGTCCGCGATCGCCATCACGAAGGTGAACCGGCGCCCGGGGAACGTTTCCGCGAGCGCGGCAGCGAGGTGCGCGGCTTTGTCGGGGTTGTGCGCGATGTCGAATACGACGCCGGGATGCGAGGGGAAGAACTCCATCCGGCCGGGGATCACGGTGCGCGCGAAGCCGGTCTCGATCTGCTCGCGCGTCGGGCGAAGATCGGCGCCGAGCTGCTCCAGTGTCCGGATCGCGGTCGCGGCGTTCTCCTGCTGGAAGCCGCCGAGGACCGGCAGCGAGATCTCGTACCGATCCACCGGGGTGACGGCCGCGAACGACTGTCCGTACCGTTCGCCGCGACGCTGCTCGATCGTGACGCTATCGGCGACCGAGATGAACGGCGCGCCGACGTCGGCGCACGCGAGCTCGATCGCGCGGCGCGCGCTCGCTTCGCGCACGAAGCTGACGAGCGGGATCCCTGCTTTGGCGATCCCGGCCTTGTCGCGCGCGATCTCTTCCACGGTCTCGCCGAGGATATCGGTGTGGTCGAGTGCCACGTTGGTGATGACCGAGACACGCGGGCGCAGGACGTTGGTGCCGTCGAGCATCCCGCCGACGCCCGCTTCGATCACCGCGACGTCGACCTCGCTGCGCGCGAACCACAAGAACGCCAGCGCCAGCAGCGTCTCGTAGTATGTCGGCCGGCCGTACTCGAACGAGACGCGGTCGACCGCCGCCTGCATCTCACCGATCAGTTCGCCGAACGCGTCCTCGGGGATCGCGATCCCGTCGACGCGCGCGCGTTCGGTGACGGTGGTGACGTGCGGCTTCGTGTGCAGCCCGGTGCGCTTCCCCGACGCCTGCAGCGCGGCGGCGATCATCGTGGAGGTCGAGCCTTTCCCGCTCGTACCGGCTACGTGGATTGTCGGATAGGCCTCGTGCGGGTTGCCGAGTTCGCCGAGGAACGCGCGGATACGGTCGAGACGATTCAGCATCCGCCGCGAGGCGTTCTCGTTGATCAACCCCAGCAGATAGGACTCGGCCGACTGGAACGTCACCCTTCGTGATACCCCGTCGGGTGCGCGTCTGTTGCAGTGCCGGCGAGCAATTCGAGCGCATGCGGGAGCGCGGCCACGATCGCGTCGAGGGTTTCGCGCACGGCCTTCGGGCTGCCCGGCAGGTTCACGATCAGCGAGCGGTTGCGCACGCCAGCAACGGCCCGCGAAAGCATCGCCGTGCGCGTGGCGCGCATCGACGCGGTCCGCATCGCCTCCGCGATCCCCGGCACTTCGTAGTCGAGCACGGCAGCGGTCGCCTGCGGCGTGCGGTCGCGCTCGCCGAGCCCGGTCCCTCCGGAGGTGAGGACGAGCCGCGTCGCTCCCTCGCAGAGTTCGATCAGCGCGGCCTGCAGCGCCGCCGGATCGTCGGGCAGGATCCGCTCGTCGTCGACCGCGAGCGGGTTGCCCAGCAGTGCGTCCTTCATCACCGGGATGCACAGGTCGGGACGCTCGCCCGAGTGCGCGCGATCGGAGAGCACGATGATCGAGACGGGATAGACCTGCTGGACGGCGTGCGGGCTCACTCCGAGAGCCTCCAGTCGCCGGATTTTCCGCCCGTCTTCTCGATCAGGCGAACGCGCTCGACCACGATCCCCTTGTCGACAGCCTTGCACATGTCGTAGATCGTCAGCGCGGCGATGCTCGCCGCGACCATCGCTTCCATCTCGACGCCCGTCTGCCCGACGGTCGTCGCGCGACTGATGATGCGCAGCGCGGTCGCATCGTCCCAGGCAAACGAGACGTCGACCGCACCGAGCGGGATCGGATGCGCCAAGGGGATGAGCTCGCCGGTGCGCTTCGCCGCCATGATCCCGGCCAGTTGCGCGGCAGCGAACGCGTCGCCCTTCGCGAGCGTCGCGCCGCGCAACGCGTTCGCCGCGTCCAGGCTGAGCCGCACGCGCGCTTCGGCGCGCGCGGTGCGCGCGGTCGGAGTCTTCGCACTGACATCGACCATCGTCAGCGAACCGTCTTCGCGCACATGCGAAAGTTTGGTGGGTTTCACAGGAATTCCAGGTCCTTCGCTTGGGGGACGACGTCGTTCTCGCGCAGCCATGCATCGTCGTACAGACGCGAGCGGTAGCGCTCGCCGCCGTCGCACAAGATCGTCACCACCGTGCTCCCGGCCGGAAGCGTTCGCGAATAGCGGGCGGCGGCGACGTTGAGCGCCGCCGAGCCGCCGACGAACAGCCCTTCCTCGCGCACCAGCCAGTGCGCCATCTCGGTCAGCGTGCGATCGTCGACACGCAACGCGTCGTCGACCGGCGCGCCGGCGAAGTTCGCCACGATTCGCTTGATCCCGATCCCTTCGGCGTTCGAGTCACCCTCGGCGACGAGCTCGCCGGTGGTGACGTAGCTGAACAACGCCGAGCCGTACGGATCGGCGAGCACGACGCGAATCGACGGGTCGTGCGCCTTTAGCGCGCGGCCGACCCCGGCGATCGTCCCGCCGGTCCCGGCGGCTGCGACGAAGGCACGCAGCGTTCCGCCGGTTTGCGCGAGGATCTCCGGACCGGTCGTGCGCTCGTGCGCGTCGCGGTTGGCGGTGTTCTCGAACTGATTCGCCCACACCGCACCGGGGGTTGCCTCGGCGATGCGGCGCGCCTCGTGATAGTAGTTCGCCTGATTCGTGTACGGCGCGGCCGGCACGACGTGCAGCTCCGCACCGTACGTGCGCAGCAGACCGTACTTCTCGGGCGCCTGGTCGTCGGGCATCACGATGATCGTGCGGTACCCGCGCGCGTTGCCGACCAATGCCAACCCGATCCCGGTGTTTCCGGCCGTCCCTTCGACGATGACGCCGCCGGGCTCGAGCAGGCCACGGACCTCGAAGTCCTCGACGATGCCGCGCGCGGCGCGATCTTTCACCGAACCGCCCGGGTTGAGAAACTCCGCCTTCCCCAGGATCCGCCGGCCGACCGCCGCTGAGAGCTTCGGCAGCTCGATCAGGGGCGTGTTTCCGATCGCGCCGACGAACCCGTCCGCTGCGGACGTCGAAGAAGTGCTGGTCGAAGAAGTGCTGAGTGAGGGATTCGCCACGGTGCGGTGAACGTCGTCCGGCGAGGATGACGGTTCCTGTTGGGGCAGACGGCGTACTCGGATTGTATAGCGCCGTCGGCGACGCATTCGCCGGTCGCAGGCTCGGCTTCGGCCGCCGGCGCGCCGCGCTGGCGGCGCGGTGAGCACCCCATCGCGGCGCCGACGACGCCGGCGTCACGGCAAGCTGGGTCGCCGGCGCGCTGGCCGAGATCGGCTTGATCGGGGTCGTGGTCGCGGCGG
>CALEOJ010000240.1 GCA_937910425.1 uncultured candidate division WPS-2 bacterium | reverse complement strand
CGAGCCGTGCCGGTGCGGCGAGCCGCGCGAGCGCGGCGGCGTTGCGGACGATCGCGTCGAGATCGACCGCGAGTTCCGCGATCACTCCGTCACCCTGAGCCTGTCGAAGGACGGAGTTGCCGCGACGCGGTCACCGCGACCGGGATCCCGAACCAGCCGACGTACGCCGCGAGCTGGATCAGCAGCACGTCGAAGTCCGGCCGGTGATAGAGGCCCGCCGTCAGCAGCATCACCTGCATGACGATGTAGACGATGAGCCCGAACGCCGCTCCGGAGAGCCATGGCCGAGCGAGGAGCTGCGGCGACGTTTGGCTCGCCGAGACGTAGCCGACGCCCCAGCCGGCCGAGATCGCGAAATGGAGGAGGAACGCCAACCCGATCGCGAGGTCGAGGCGGGAACCGGGCGGCAGCACGGTCGTCGTGACGTAGCCGGTGACCAGCGGCAGTTGATCGGCCTGCACCTTGAACGCCCAGTCGGCCGCGCGATAAAACGCCTCGATCAAAAGCCCGCCGGCGAGGCCCGCGACGAGCCCCGCAGTGAGCTGGGCGCGCAAGGTGACGGTCCGTTCCACGGCGTCGGCCCTTCGCGAGGGCTAGGCGGTGGTCCCCGACGCGGCCGAGGGTGCGCCGCCACGGAGCGACGCCTGACGCCGCTCCATCTCGCCGGTAAGCCGGTCGAGCAAATCGCACATGGTGGCGCGGGCGATCCGGCGGCCGATCAGGGCGTCGAAGGCCGCTCCCAGGGCGCCGAACGGCGCCCGGTACTCGCCCTCGAGGGTCAGGAGTGTCTCGTCGACCGAGGCGATCCGCAGCCGCAGCGTCCCGCGGAAGTCGGGGAAGAAGCGCGTCCCGGCGGTCCAGCAGGCCTCGAAGGCATCGTGGGCCCGGCCCGGTTCGGCGTCGTCGGGGCGGCGCATGGCCTCGATCTGCACCGGCTTGTGCAGCCGTCCGCCCAGGGTAGGAACCAGGGCCCGCAACGGCAGGCCGACGTCGGCGCCGCGCTCAGCCGCCTCGCGAAAGAAGCCGGCCGCATACTCGAACGCGACCGAGAACGGACAGCGCGCGACCCGCTGAGCGGTGACGCGAGAAAGGGGGGTCACAACGGCTCAGGTACCCCTTTAACTCTTGCACTCAGGCGTAGTGTCTGCTAATCTCTATATCCGGCTGGCACTCTCGTGCTAGAAGTGCCAAGCCACATCACCCCCCCACCCTGGAACCGTCAGCCTACAGCTAGCGGAGGAATGGTTTTCGTGAATCTCAAGCCACTGGGCGATCGCGTGGTCGTCGAGCACGTGGAACAGGCCGACAAGAGCGCTGGCGGCGTTTTTCTTCCCGATACGGCGAAAGAGAAGCCGCAAGAAGGCCGCGTCCTCGCAGTCGGCACCGGCCGGACGCTCGACAACGGCACCAAGCTGCCGATGGACGTCAAGGCTGGCGACCGCATCATCTACTCGAAGTACTCGGGCTCGGAGATCAAGCTCGAAGGCAAAGAGTACCTCATCATCTCGGAAAAAGACGTTCTCGCGGTCATGACCGACGAGAAGGTTCCGGCCGGAGTTAACTAAGCAGACATGGCAGCCAAACAACTCGTTTTCGACGAGAACGCACGGCGCGCGCTCGAGCGCGGCGCCAACATCCTGGCCGACGCGGTCAAGGTGACGCTGGGACCGAAAGGGCGCAACGTCGTCCTCGACAAGAAGTTCGGTAGCCCGACGATCACCAACGACGGTGTGACGATCGCCAAGGAGATCGAACTCCCCGACTCGTTCGAGAACATGGGCGCGCAACTCGTCAAAGAAGTCGCGTCCAAGACGAACGACATCGCCGGCGACGGCACGACCACCGCGACGGTGCTGGCCCAGGCCATCATCCGCGAAGGTCTGCGCAACGTCACGGCGGGATCGAACCCGCTCCTGATCAAGCGCGGCATCGAGGCGGCGGTCGAAAAGGCCGTCGAAGAGATGCAGGGGATGGTCGAGCAGGTCGACACCACCGAGAAGATCGCGCAAGTCGCGTCGATCTCGGCGAACGACAAGACGATCGGCGAACTCATCGCGCAGGCGATGAAGGAAGTCGGTAAGGACGGCGTCATCACCGTCGAGGAATCGAAGACGATGAAGACCGACGTCGAGACCAAGGACGGGATGATGTTCGACAAGGGCTACATCTCGCCGTACATGGTGACCGACTCCGAGCGCATGATCGCGGAGCTCACCGATCCGTTCATCCTCGTGACGGAGCGCAAGATCTCGGCGATCGCCGACATCCTGCCGCTGCTCGAGAAAATCGTTCAGGTCCAAAAGCCGCTCCTCATCATCGCCGAAGACGTCGAAGGTGAAGCGCTCGCGACGCTGGTCGTGAACAAGCTGCGCGGAACGTTCACCACCGTCGCCGTCAAGGCGCCGGGGTTCGGTGACCGCCGCAAGGAGATGCTCAAGGACATCGCCACCCTCACGGGCGCGACGGTCGTGAGCGAAGAGCTCGGGCTCAAGCTCGACAAGGTGACCCCGGATCTGCTCGGTCAGGCCAAGACGGTCAAGGTCACCAAGGAAGAGACGACGATCGTCGACGGCAAGGGTAAGCCCGACGCGATCAAGGGCCGCATCGAGATGATCAAGCGGCAGATCGAGGACACCGACTCCGACTTCGACCGCGAGAAGCTCCAAGAGCGCCTCGCGAAGCTGTCCGGCGGCGTCGCCGTGATCCAGGTCGGCGCGGCCACCGAGACCGAGCTCAAAGAGAAGAAGCACCGCATCGAGGACGCGCTGAGCGCGACCCGCGCTGCCGTGCAGGAAGGCATGATCCCGGGCGGCGGCAGCTCGCTGGTGCACGCGATCAAGGCCATCGAGAAGCTCGCCTCCGAGACCGCGAACGCCGACGAGAAGATCGGCGTGGACATCATTCGCCGCTCGCTCGAAGAGCCGCTCCGCCAGATCGCGGAGAACGCCGGCTTCGAGGGCAGCGTCGAAGTGAACCGCGTCAAGTCGGCCAAGCGGGGTCAAGGCTTCGACGCCATGACCGGCGACCTGGTCGACATGCTCAAGGCGGGGATCGTCGAGCCGTTCAAGGTCACGCGCTCGGCGCTGCAAAACGCGGCCTCGATCGGCGCACTGATCCTGACGACCGAGACCCTCATCGCCGACAAGCCCGAGCCCAAGAAGGACTCCGGCGGCGGCGGTGGCGGCGGCGGCATGGGCGGCTACGACATGATGTAGTCTTCGCCCCCGATGTCACCCTGAGCTTGTCGAAGGGTGATCGAAGCGAAGAACACAGACGGCCCCGGGAGCGATCCCGGGGCCGTTGTCGTTGCTACCAGTTTTGCGCGATCATCGTGCGGTGGACGAGCTTTGCCACGCGCAGCTCGTCGGCGATCGGACGCACGTCGTCGGTGCTTTGCGGCACGACGATGAACGTGTACGAGCGCGCACCGTAACGCACGTAGAGTCTGTTCGCAAAGCGCACTGCATCGTCGCCGACGCCGTGCACCGGGACGCTGGTTTGTGCGACCGGCGACGGCAGCGCTGTGTCTTGGCGCGCAATGACGAACAGTGTTGCGGTGCTGCCGGTCGAGACGTAGCGGCAGACTGCTCCGCTGGTCGGCATCAGCAGCATCGGTGCGCCGAGCGCCGCGCTGATCTCGGTTTCGGAAAGAATCGAGCACGGCATGCCGCGCACGACTTTTGTCGCATCGCGTTTCGGCGCGAACGCGAGCAGCACGCACAATGCGACGATCACTGCGATCGCCCCGAATACGCGGGCTTTCAGGCCTGCGTCGTCCTCGGCAAGTCCGTAGAACTCGTGATATGCAAACATCGTGCGGCCATGAAACCACGTCCGTTTGTACGATGCATCGTCCGATCGTTGAGAATATCGGCCGAATCGTCATCATTTTCGACAACATTGCACATGATTGCGACGAAAGACGGTGCGTCCATGAAACAAATGTGCATGCGCAACGCGAGCACCCCGAATTTCGTTTGAAAAACTCATGGATCGTACAACATTGCGGCGCAGTGCCGCGCCGCGCGTCGCGCTCATCGCGCACGACGGACGAAAACACGATCTCACCGAGTGGGCGACCTTCAATCGCGGAACGCTTGCGCGTTGCGATCTCGTCGCGACCGGGACGACGGGCGCGATGGTCGCGGAGGCCACCGGCCTGTCGGTCGATTTGCTGCTTTCGGGACCGCTCGGCGGCGACGCGCAAGTCGGTGCGATGCTGGTCGACGCGAAGCTCGATCTCATCGTGTTCTTCTGGGATCCGCTGACGACGCAGCCGCACGACGTCGACGTGAAGGCACTGCTGCGCCTCGCCGTCCTGTACAACGTGCCGATCGCGTGCAATCGCGCGTCAGCCGATTTCCTGATCTCGTCGCCGCTGTTCTTGGATGCCGGCAACCTCGTCCAGCGACGAGCGGAGCACACCTCGTCCAGAACGACCGCCTGACCCTTCGACAGGCTCAGCTCTGACCTCGGGTCAGGGTGACAACGGCTTGAGCACGTCGCTGCTCAAGATGTACAGTCCACCCGTGAAGCGGTCGCAGGCGTAGACGATCCCGCGATCGTCGACGAAGACGTCGTTGATCTGCGGTGCGTGCTTCGGCGAGTCCACCGGCGTCGCGGGCACGTAGTAGGCCGCTTCGAGCGGGTGCGCCGGGTCGGCGAGATCGAAGATGCGCACGCCCCCGGCGAACCAGCTGGTCACGACGAACCGGTCGGATTTGAACGTCGGCCCGTACGGCTTGTCTTCGTAGATGTTGTGCGGACCGTAGCGGCCGCCGCCTTTGCAGAGCTGCGGACTGTTCGCCGCGTACGGCACGACCGAGATCAGCCGCGGTTTCGTCTCATCCACGATGTCCCACACGGACATGTGTTTCGGACCGTCGGCGCAGCCGTCTTGCACCGCCTCCTCGCTCACGAACGCGAGGTTGCGCGCGAAGATCGGGAACACGGTGTGCGTGAACGGGCCGACGTAGCGCACGATCGAGACCGGGCGCGGGTGCGCGACGTCGGCGATGTCCAGGATCACGCCGCCGCCGTCGATGTACGCCACGTACGCGCGGTTCGGACGGCTCGGGAACACGTCGACGTTATGCGGCCGAACGCCTTGATTGGCGTTGTCCGGCAGCGGGATCTCGTTCGGCGCCGGCTCGGGATCGCCGGCGCGCTGACCCGGATACCACCAGCGCCCGACTTCTTTGGGGTGGGCCGGATCGCTGATGTCGACGATGCGGTAGAACTGGTCGTCGGAGTTGCGCTTCGGCGTGAAATCGGCCGCCCCGCTCGTCAGGTGCGCGAGCTTGTCGCTCGAGAGCCACACGTGATGGGCTCCGCGCGAATGCGGACCCGATGCGTCGAAGTAGCCGACCAGCCGCGGCGAGGCCGGATCGTCGAGCGCGTACGTGCGGAAGCCGCCCCCGGGCTGGCCCGGCTGTTTCGTTTCCGCCGCGACGGCCAAGACGTTGCCGCTGACGTCGAGCGAGTTGCACCGCACGTCCGCCGACACCGTGTCGACCACGCGCACCGTGCGCGGCTGCGCAGGGTTCGTCACGTCGACGATGGTGAAGCAGCGCGGGGCGGCCTCGTGCGCGACGTAGAGCAGCCGGCGCCCGTCGCGCGTCGTCTTCATCGCGAAGCCCTCGCCGCCGCTGGCCAGGTCGACGTGTCCGACTAGCGTCATGTGGAAGGCTTGCGCCGGAACTTGCGCGGCGGCGCTCGCGGGCCAGAGGGCGAAGGTCGCGAGCGCGAGAGCGAACCGGCGGGCGGTCGAGCGGCGTCGTTGCATGGTGAACCTCCGGCGGCGAGGTTTCCGGGCGCCACGGCGAACCCCTCGGCATGAAGGTCACCGCATTCGTCGACGTGCTCTCGCATTGGTGTCTCGCCGCGCAGCCGGCGCTGGACGCGCTGCGCGCGACGCTCGCTGACGACGTCGAGCTCGAGATCGTGCTGGCGCCGGTGGCCGACGGCGCGCCGGTCGGGTTCACGCACGAGGCCGAGGCGTGGTTCTACACGCGTGGGACGCTGGCGTACGGACGCGAGCTCGACCCCGGCTGGTGCGAAGGCCTCGAGACGACGACCTGGCACGCGAACGCGGCCGTCGCCGCGGGTGTCTCGTTCGGCGCGAATCCGATCGTGCTCGGGCGCCGGGTCTCACGCGCCGCGATGGTCGACGGCCTGCTGCTGGGCCGCGAGGGCGAAGCGGTCCGCGCGGTCTCGAAGTTCACGGGTGTCGACGACCAGGCGCTGCGCGATGCGATGCGCAGCGCGAAGATCGTCGATCAGCTGCACGCCGGAAACGCCCGCCTCGCCGCGATCGGTTGCGCCAAGCGGCCGAGCTGGGAACTGGTCAACGCCAACGGCGACCGCGCGGTGCTACAAGGCGTGTGGCAGGCCGAAGCGATCCTGCCGCTGGCGCGCGCGCTGCTCGACGACGAGCGTGCCTACCGGCGTGCCGGTCCGCCACCCGCGTAGACCGCACGCCGATGTCGCGGCCTACGGTGTCAGCACCCGCAACGTGTTGTCGTTGTCGTCGTTGAAGTAGAGCTTGACGTCGTCCGACCCGGTGGCGACCATACCGAAGATCGCGCCCGCCGGCCCAGTGTCGACGTTCTTGGTTGCGAGAAGGTGACCGTTCGGTGTGATCTCGACGAGGAGGTTCGTGCCGTTCGGATCGAGCGTGTTTCCGATCGCGAGGTGTCCGCCGGGGAGCAGTGCCGCGCTGATCGGACCGTTGAGCGGCGCGCCGTGGAAGACGCGATGGGCGAGCGAACCGGCTGGTCCGGTAAACGTCCCGTTGGGGTGCGCGACGACCCCGCCGGCGGGGATGAACGACACGAACCGCAGCGCGCTCACGCTGTTGTCGGCACCGTCGACGACCCACAGCCGATCGTGTTGCGCGTCGTACTGCAGACCTGACGGCCCGAGGATACTGCCGGGCGCGCCGCCGTTCACCGCGAATCCGCGCGCGATCACGTCGAAGGTGAAGCCGTGCGCGGTCAAGTTGATGCGCACGATCGTTCCGTTCGCGGCATTGGTCTCGTAGAACGCGCCGTTGCCGAAGGGTCCGTTCCGCGGCGAGAACGCCTGGCCGAACGGGTGGTGCCAGGGTCCGCCCGGGATCCCCGTCAGGAACGCCCCGGCAGGCGAAACGATCGGATTGTCGTTGGCAACGAATGCGGCCGACCAGATGTTGTCGGTCGGCCCGAGCGCGAGTGCGGCGCAGCCCGCAAGTCCGGCGTTCTGCGCGACGTGGACGGGCGTCGCGCCGGCGTGCGGGGCCAGCGCGACGATGCTCGTGCCGTTGCCTTGGACGTTCGCGGCGTCGTTGAAGTCACAGATCACGAGGTCGCCCTTGTGAAGCAAGCCTGCGCTCACCGGCGCCACGTCGAGACCGTACGGGTTCTGATCGCCATTGAGCGGGTCGACCGCCGAACCGATCGTCGTCTGCGTCCGCAGCCGCGGCAGCACTGCGTCGCCGTCGTCGTGCCGGTCGCCGTCGTTCTCGTTCAGATCGGCGTCCATGCCGCGCAGTTCGGCGGGGATACGGACGGCGGTCATCGGCGAGGTATCCGCCGGCGCCTGCACTTGCGCCGACGTCACCGGGACGGGCTCGGAGCGCATTCCCCCGCCGCCGCACGCGGCGAGCGCCAGCAGGGCGACGGTCCCCGCAAGTGTTGTGACCCAGCCCGCGAAATGATGCGTCATGACGATTCCCTCAAGCGTGGAGGCGGAGAGGCTCAAACTACCCCGCGCAGATGAAGGAACTCTGAAGAAACGATGACGCGCTGTTCGTGGGCCGGCACCGATCCGCTGATGCTCGCCTACCACGATCGCGAGTGGGGCGTGCCGGTGCACGACGACCGCTTGCTGTTCGAGTTTCTGATCTTGGAAGGCGCGCAGGCGGGTCTGTCGTGGTCGACGATCCTGCGCCGGCGCGACGGATACCGTCGCGCGTATCACGGTTTCGATCCGGCCGTGGTCGCGCGCTTCGGCGAACGCGACGTCGCGCGTCTGCTCGCTGACGACGGGATCATCCGCAACAAAGCGAAGGTCGCGTGGTCGATCCGCAACGCGCACGCGTTTCTCGAGTTGCAACGCGAGCGCGGCTCGTTCGCCACGTACTTGTGGGCGTTTTGCGGGGGCGAGCCGATCGTGAACTGGCCGCGCTCCGGCGCCGCCGTTCCGGCGACGACCGCGCTCTCCGACGCGTTCAGCACCGATCTGCGCAAGCGCGGTTTCGGCTTCGTCGGCTCGACGATCTGCTACGCCTTCTTGCAAGCCGTGGGCGTCGTGAACGACCACGCGGCGACGTGCTTTCTGGCGCCGCCCCCGGCGGGAAAGTCGCCCCGCACCGGAGGAACGTTGCCGGGATGATTCGGGTGAGCGCAGTCTTCGTCGCGAGCGCCCTGCTCGGCGCGTCATGCTGAACGCGTGATGCGGTAACGCGCTGATGCTGCTCGAAGGCGATGCGATCGTTCTGGCCGGTGCGACCGGCCGCGTCGGCGGCGCGACGCTCGCGACGCTCGTGCACGAAGGTGCGCGCGTCATCGTGCTTTCGCGCGCGCTCGACCGCGCGCGGGCGGCGATCGAGGGAATCCTCGATGACGCCGAGCGCGGCGCGGCGATCCCGTTCGCGGCCGATTTGAACGACCCCGCGCAGGCAGCGGCCGCGATCGCGGCGTGCGTCGAACGCTTCGGCCGGATCGACGCCGCGGTCAGCCTCGCCGGGGACGGGCACGTCGTCGCGCTTGCCGACTCGACGCTGGCGGATCTGCGCGCGAACCTCTCCGCGTTCACCGAGACGGCGTACAACCTGGCGATCCCGGCGCTGCGCGCGATGTTGGCGCAGCCGTACCGCGACGGTGCGCGCTCGCGCGGCCGCATCGTCGTCGTCACCGCGGGGTCCTCGAAGCAGCCGGCGCCCGGACGCGGCCTGTTCGGCGTCGCGAAAGCCGGCGTCAACGTCCTGATGCAGGCGATCGCGCGCGAGCACAAAGCCGACGGGATCGTCGCCAATGCGCTGGTCCTCGGGGGCGTCGCGACCGACGCCGCCCGCGGCTACCTCGACGCCGAAGGGTTCGCGGCCGCGGCGACGCCGCAAGAGGTCGCCGACGCGCTGGCGTTCCTCGCGAGCGACCGCGGCAGCGGCGTGAACGGCGCGCTGGTCGATCTGAACGCGCGCGAAGTCGACTGACGAGGCGATGCGGGCGCGATGTCGCCCGGCTCCACCGTCGGCGTCGATCGCGTGATCAGGTGCCGGCGCCGACCAGCTCTGCGAGCGACGCCGAGGGTTCGCACTGCAGCTCGGATTGCAGCACGTCGCGGTACTGGCGGAAGTGGCGCAGCGCCGCGGCCCGGTCGCCGCTCTCGAGGTAGGCCCGGATCGCGATCTCGCGCGCCGGCTCGTCGCACGGATCGTAGGCGATCATCTCGTTGCAAAGCGTGAGCGCGTCCTGCGTGCGGCCGTCGTCGAGCGCGTGCTTCGCGAGCGTCTGCGCGACGTCGCAGCGCAGCTCCCGCAGGTGCCGCTCGGTCGCCTCGAACCATTCCCACGCCTCGAACTTCGGTGGGCGCGACGGGCGCAGCCGTTCGTAGAGCGCGCGCAGACCGGCGACCTGACGCGCGTCGAGCTCGTCGGTGCGCAGTGTCGCGAGCGCACGGTCGATCTCCCAGAGGTCGACGCGCACCTCGCTGCCGAGCCGGTAGCCTTCGCGCGTGCGCATCACCACGTCGTCGTCGCCGAGCCGCGCCTTGAGCCGGTGCAGGCACACGTGGAACGCGTTGCGCGCGGCGCTCTCGGCGAGATCGGGCCACAGCAGATCGGTCAGCCGGTCGCGCGAGAGCGGCTCGGCACGCATCGCGATCGCGGCGAGCAGCGCGTGCTCGCGTTCGGCGAGCGTCACCGGCTGACCGTCGCGCAGCACGCGTCCGGTGACGAGTTCGACGGTCAGCCCGGCGCGCGGCGTCTCCCCGCCGGCGCCGCGCCGGAACCGGCGCGCGAACGCTTCGAGGAATCCGCCGTTCTCACCGCGCGCGATCGCGTCGACCGCGTCGTGCAGCTCGGCGGCGTCGACACGGCGGGCGATGGTCGCCGCCTCCGCGCGCAGCGCCTTCCGGCGCGACGGGTTCAGCTCGGCGACGGCGAGCGCGGTCAGCACCTGGTAGAACGGTGAGCGGCTGTTCGCGGCCGCTTCGCGCGCCGTGTCGGCGTAGCGCAGTGCGGTCGCGTCGTCGGCGGCGTTCCCGGCCGCGATCAGGTACCCGGCGGCGATCCACTTCGGCTGATCGGCCTGCGTCGGCTCGACCACGTGGCCGCGCGCGCTCGCCGAGAGGAACGCAAACCCGCCGACGCCTTCGCGGCCGACCTCGGCTTCGAGCGCGAACGCGTGCTGCAGGAAGTCCACGTCGTCGCCGGCGAGCCAGGCGCCGAACGTCGCTTCGGCCTCGTAGAACGCGATGAAGTTGCTGAACCCGGTCTTGCGTCCGATCTCGATCGCGCGGTCGAGGCGTTCGCGTTCGGTGGCACGGTCGCCGCGCACGCGCGCGACGTCGGCGCCGAGCGTGACCAGCACGCCGCCGGCCATGAAGCTGGTCTCGCTGACCAGCGGCCAGGCCGCTTCGAGGTCGCGCTCCGCCTCCTTCGTGCGGCCGAGCCGCGCCGTCATCAGCGACCGCAGGAACAGCAGCCAGCCGTGGATGCGCGTCACCGGGATCTCGGGCGCGGCGATCTGCGCGCGGAACTCGTCGACCAGCCGGAGCGCCGTCTCGAACTCGCCGACGTAGCTCAGCATCAGCACGCGGAACACGTACAGATAGATCCGCATCACCGGCGGTGCGTCGGCCGGCAGCGACGCCCAGATCGACTCGACTTCATCGAGCAGCAGTCGCGAGTCGACGGTGAAGGTGCGCAGCAGCGCGGTGACCGACCAGAGGCGCGGGCAGCGCAGCACCACCGCACGATCGAGCGAAGCCAAGACGCGCGAGTACGCGATCGGCGGCGGAAGATCGGCGTCCATGATCTCGATCCGCTCGAGCGCGTCGGCGGCGGCCTGCTGGTCGCCGCGCGCCAGGTGGATCTCGGCGGCCCGCTGGAACTCGTCACCCTTCTCGTACGCCGCCGCCGCCGGCTCCAGCAGCGCTTCGACGCGCGCCGGATGCCGCTCCAGCAGCGTCGTCGCGACGAGCGGATGGACCGCGTACGTGTCCTCGCCGCGAGTGACGAACGGCGAGGTCTTGGTGAACGCGTCGAACGTCTCGAACGCGGCGGTCTCGCGCAGCGCCAGCCGCACGTCACGCTCGGTCGGATTCGGGATCGCCGCGCAGGCGAGGATCCCGTCGATCACCGCGGCCGGCGCGTCGCCGAGCACCTGATCGGCGAGGTACTCGTGCAGTTCCTCGTAGGCGATGTCGTCGAGCTTGTCGAGCAGTGGTTCGAGGCGGCGCTCCTGCGCGAAGCGCGCCAGCAGCAGGACGGCGATCGGCCAGCCGCCCGAGATCGCCGCGACGCGCTCCACCGCGTCGGGCGCGGCGCCGGCCTCGGCGAAGATCGCCGCGATCTCGTCGCGCGTGAAGGCGAGGTCGGCGGCGCGCAGGCTGAGGATCTGGTGCGGCGGCGCGAAGCGCGAGAGGTGCATGCGCACCGACTCCCGCGAGCAGATGACGATCGTGCGTCCCTCGGGGCGGCTGGCGAGCAGCTTGGCCAGGAAGTCGCGCGCGCCGGGATCGGCGATCGCGTCCTCGGTGTTCTCGAAGATGAATGCCGAAGGATGGGTCCGCACCCGCCAGGCGGCCAGCGCGACGCCGACGCGGTCGGACGCGGACGCGTGCCCGTCGCCGAGCATCGTCTCGCTCTGCGAGAGGCTGCCGCTCCGCTCGGGGTCCTCGTCGGCGAGCGCCGGAACGACGCGGCGGGCGAGGTCGCCGTCGGAGCCGACCCCGCGGCAGTCGCAGATCGCGAACGCCGGGACCCCGTCCAGCAGCTGGCGGGCAAGCGTCGATTTCCCGAACCCGGCCGGCGCGACCAGCGACAGGATCGAGGGACGCGCGGCGCGGACGCGGTCGACGAGCGCGGTCCGGATGAGGTCGGTCCCAATCGGCGTCGGAGACGGCAGCGTCGTGTCCATTCAGTAGCGTCCGTAAGCGTGCGGCTCGCGTCGGCTGAACGACTTTCGTCGTCCCCAAGCCCGTCCCCGTCCGCCGGCAGGCTCTCGTGCGCTCGCTTACATTAAGGCGCGATTACTTTGCACACGCCCTTGTGGACGGTGTGGATTGGTCCTCGGCGGAGCCCTCAGATCGGGGCTGAAGAGGAGGAGCCGCCGGAGGGGTATGTGGGAGTGGTCCCGGGCAACTCCGCGGCCTAGCAGAGTGTTGATGCGAGTGCTAACCCGACCGGAAAGGAAACTCGCGCGTGCGTAATCACGACGAGATGTTGGAGTTCGAGCGCTTGTTCGCACCGCGCGGTGGGCACGGGCGTTTCGAACCGAATGCGGACGTCCACTTGGACGAATCCGACGGCACGATCGTCGTGCACGTCGAGCTTGCCGGCGCGGACGCCGACTCGCTGCACGTCTCGATCGGCGACGCCTATCTGACGATCGCGGGATCGCGCGCGCTGCGCGACCTCACGCGAAACGCCTCGCTGCTCCGCAAGGAGATCCAGTACGGCGAGTTCCTCAAGCAGATCCGCCTGCCCGCGCCGGTCCGAGAGGACGGCGCGTCGGCGGTCTATCGCGACGGCATCCTCGCGATCCGTCTTCCGCTCGCGCAATCCAAAAAATTCCCGATCGTGCGGACCGAGATCCGCATGACGGTCAGAAGGACCTCCACGTAATGGCGAAGCCCGAAAAGGCGCCCGAAATCCTCGGCATCCTCCCGCTGCAGGATGCGGTGCTGTTCCCCAACACCGTGATCCCGCTCGCCGTGGTGAAACGCCCCGGTATTCAGCTCGTCGAGGAGGCGCTGCGCGAAGGCAAGCAGATCGGCCTCGTCGCGCTCAAGGACAAGGAGACCGAAGATCCGTCTCCTGACGATCTGCGCCGGGTCGGCACGATCGGCACGATCCAGAAGATGCTGAAGGTTCCCGACGGTACGCTGCGTTGCATCGTCGCCGGCGGCCCCGTGTTCCGCATCGACCAGTTCGTCGCGACCGAGCCGTACCTCGCCGCGACCTACACCGAGCTGCCCGACATCACGCGCGAGGGCGATCAGCTCGTCGCGATGCAGCGCAACCTGGGCTCGCTGTTCCAGAAGCTCCTCGGCTATCTGCCGCAGGCGCCACGCGAGATGGAGATGGAGGTCAACAACATCTCCGATCCCAACCTGCTGTCGTACTTCGTCGCGTCCACGATGCGGCTGGAGACCGCGGACCGTCAGGCGATTCTGGAAGAGCGCGACACCTCGAAGCGGCTGCGCAAGCTCACGATGCTCATCACCAAAGAGCTCGAGGTGGTGGAGCTCGGGCACAAGATCCAGGCCGACATCCAGCGCGAGATGGAGAAGAACCAGCGCGAGTTCTACCTCCGCCAGCAGCTGCGCGCGATCCAGGAAGAACTCGGCGAGGCCGACCCGCAGCAAGCCGAAGCGAACGAACTGCGCAAGAAGATCGACGAGTCCAACATGCCCGAGGACGTCAAGAAGGCGGCCGACCGGGAGCTGGACCGCCTCTCGAAAGTCCCGACGGCGAGCCCCGAGTACAGCGTGATCCGCACCTATCTCGACTGGCTGACCCAACTGCCGTGGAGCATCTCGACCTCCGACCAGATCGACATCGGCCGGGCACGCGAGATCCTCGACGAGGATCACTACGACCTCGAGAAGATCAAGGACCGCATCGTCGAGTACCTCGCCGTCGGCAAGCTCAAGAACAAGCTGACCGGACCGATCCTGTGCTTCGTCGGACCGCCGGGCGTCGGCAAGACCTCGCTCGGACAGTCGATCGCGAAGTCGATGGGCCGCAAGTTCGTGCGCCTCTCGGTCGGCGGCGTGCGCGACGAAGCCGAGATTCGCGGACACCGGCGTACCTACATCGGGGCGATGCCGGGGACGATCGTGCGCGCGCTGCGCGACGCCGGGACCAACAACCCGGTGATGATGATCGACGAGATCGACAAGGTCGGCGGCGACTTCCGCGGCGATCCGCAGAGCGCCCTGCTCGAAGTGCTCGATCCGGAGCAGAACAACACGTTCCGCGACCACTATCTCGATCTGCCGTTCGACCTCTCGCGCGTGCTGTTCATCTGCACGGCGAACACGCTCGACTCGGTCAGCGGTGCGCTGCGCGACCGCATGGAGATCATCAACCTCTCCGGCTATACCGAGCTCGAGAAGCTGCAGACCGCCAAG
>CALEOJ010000239.1 GCA_937910425.1 uncultured candidate division WPS-2 bacterium | reverse complement strand
GACGCGCCGGAGGCGGTCGGAAGGGCATTGAGCGTGTTCGCGGCGCCGAGCGGGAAAACGCAGACCGCCGTGCCGGCAGGCGCGACGTCGAGGTATTCCATGATCTTCACGCCGCTGGAGTCGTTCGACTCGACGCCGACCGAGATGGCGTTCTGGTAGTAGCAGCCGGTATAGCCGGCGCCGGGAGGCGTGATACCGCCGTACGTCAGCGTCGCATTGACGCCTTCCGCGACGGCAACCGAGCAGTTGCCCGCGGCCGACGGGAGGATCGAGCCGGCAACGGCGTTCTTGATCGAGCCGGTCACCGGGTCATAGTTGACCGCGATCGAGACGGCAGCCGTCGCGTTGACGGTGTACTTGAGCTGAGCAGATCCGTAGACCGTCGTGGCAGCCATGCTGGGCGCTGCCGTGGCGGTCGCGATCCCCAGCATGACGAGAGCAGCGACTGCTCTTTTCACGTTCGAATCCTTTCGAGAGGGACGCAGAGGAGAAGGCGGAGGCCGCCCCCTCAAAAGGTAGTTCGAACGTCCTAGGACCAGACCTTAGCCGCTCGCTCTGCTATTCGGGCGACTTAACGCAGACTTAGCGGGTAGGTCTGCCCTCGCTTGGTGACGAGAGAAGCCGAGTACGGAAGCCCCTTGTGCCACAGCCGCATGTCGAAGGTGTAGACGCGGCCGCTCGGCTTGGGCAGCAGGACCTTGTAGCCGTCTTCGAAGAGCAGCGCGTCGCCCTCCGCGATCGGCGCCAGTGCCTTGAGCGTCACCTTGATCGTGTGCCCGGGTTCCGGCGTGCGCGGGCTGATCCGCACGGCGAACAGCGGGACGCCCGGGTCGACCGGAACTAGCGAGGTGGCGTCGGTGACGTCCTTGCGGTGCGCGGTCACGGTCAGCGCGTAGTCGCCCTTGGTGAGCGCCGGGACCAGGACCGTGCCGCTCCAGATGCCGAGCCGCGGATCGAGGTGCAGCGGGAAGCCGCCGAAGACGTCGCTCTCGACGAACATTTCCTTGACATCCTTCGCGCCGACACGAGCCGTCACACGGAGCATCCCGCCCGGCGGGACGGCGGCCGGATCGGTGCTCAGCTGGATCGGCTGGCGCCGGCCGTCGCTGAACGTGTAGACGACCTGCTTCGCCCCCGCGCCGAGTTTGAAGAGGACGCCGGAGAGCGTCGCGCCGCCTTCGAGGGCGAGCGGGCCCTCGGGGCCCGAGAGCACGCTCAGGCCGTCCGGGAGCGTGTCGGCGTCCACCGAGAGCGTGTACGTTCCCGGCGGCAAGTTGTCGAGCAAGAACCCACCGTCGTCGTCGGTGATCACCGCGTGCTCGCCGGGCTCGGCAACGACGTACACGTTCTTGAGGCCGGTGAGCTGTCCGAATCCGCCGTCGCCGGCCGCGACGACGTTGCCGGCGATCGAGCCGAGCGGCGTCGCGACGAAGTTCAGCTGCGTCGAGGTCCCCGCTGTGACGGTCACCGTCTTCTTCTTATCGCTCACGAAGGCGACGGTCGACGGGAGGGTCGCCTCGACGATCTCGACGGTGTGCGCGCCCGGCGTGAGCCGGCCGATCGAGTAGTGCCCGTCGGGCGTCGTCGTGACGGCCTGGATGCCGTCGACCGCGATCCCGACGGCTCCGAGCCCGCGCTTCTTGCCGTTCGCGTCGGCGGCGATGACGGTACCCTGGACGCCCGCGAAGTTGCCGATGGTGAACTGTACCGTCGACGTCTGACCGCCGAGGACTTGGATCGCCTGGTACTCGCGATCCGCGATCAGACCGGGCTGGATCGTCGCGGCGTCGATGCGGATCGTGTGCGTTCCTTGCGATACGAAGCGGAACTCGAACTCGCCGCTGGCGTCGGTCCGCTGTGTGATCCGGCCGTCCAGGATGATGAGCGCGTTGTTGTAGCCGCGCAGCGAGGGCGCGTTGTACGCGAACGGGGTCGGCGAGACCGAATAGGTGACGATCCCGCGGATGACCGCCGGGAGGTTCGGATTCGACCGGCCGGTCGCGGCGCGAGGCTGGCCGAAGCCGAACGGTCCGACGATCGAGGCTTGAATCGCGCTGCCGCCCCCGGCGCCGATCCCGGTCTGCCGGAAGACGCTGGCGTTGACCTGGAGCGCTACGACGTTCGAGAGCCTGCGCACCAACGAGAGCGTCGTGTCGAAGAGCTTCGAGGTGACGCCGTTGTTCGAGGAGCTCTGAATCGTCTCGGAGATCTGCGCGTCGAGCTTGCGGCCGAGCGAGCGGCGATACGAAAGCGCCTGCGAGAGGCCGTCGCCCACGCTGCCGGTTCCGCCGCTGGAATTGCCGCGCGCGAACTGGTAGGCGGCGACGCCGCCCAGCATCGGACGGCTGACGCCCAGCGCGATCTGCCGCTGCGCCGCCGCGCCCTGCGATCCGCTCACCGACGACGCCTGGAACGTCTCGAACAGCGAGAACTTGCGGATCGATTCGCTGAACGTTACCGCCGCCGTGCGCTGCAGTGATGCGCCCGCGCCGGAGTGGAGCCCGTCGAGGCCGCCGACGTACTGAACGCTGAGCCCGCCCCAACTGCGCCCGCCGTTGAGCGTGAGGCGGTTGTCATGTTGAACGTCGCCGTCGAGCCGGGCGTCGGAGTGCCCGAGGTCGAGGTCGATGTCGCCGAAACGCTCGGAGTGCCGGCGGATGGTGAGGTCGCCGCTCAGGCCGCCTTCGATCGTTCCGGTCAACGTCTGAAAGCCGTTGGGATCGTAGCGGACGCCGAGCGTCGCGAACGTCGTCTTCCCTTGCAGATCGGCGTGGAACGCCGCGGCGAGATTTGCGCCGTCCGTCACGCCGGTCACGCCGCGGTTCGACGAGACCGCGACCTCGGTGTCGGTCGAGAGCTTCGCGCCGTAGCGCCGGAAGCCGATGTCGGTGATCGACTGACGCCCGCCGTTTTGCTCCGCGGCGCCGAAGTACTGACCGGCCGACAGGAAGCCGCCCAACGCATTCCAGTTACGCCGCACGCCGTAGACCCGGAACGTTCCCCCATTTTGCTGCTGCGCGCTCGAGGCGATGTACGAGACGTCGCCGTTGCGGACCGGGACGGCGAGGCTGATCCCCCGCGCGAAGCCGCCGATCTGCAGCTGGCTGTCGCTGGGCCCGGTGACCTGCCCGTAGGTGAGCGCGTACTTCGGCGTGCGATAGCCGACGATCAGCGAGCCGGCCGAGCTCCCGCCCGCCCCGTACCCGAAAGCGTTCGAGAGCGAGAGCGCGCTTTGCTCCGTCCGGCGCTCGGCGACAACCGAAAGCGCGGTCGCGTAGTTGTCGGCCGTGGCACCCAAGCCGTTGCGGCTCGACCGGTTCAGGCCCAGCTGGTAGGTTCCGTCGCCTTTGAGGACGATCGGGCCTTCGCCGAGCCACTTCCGCCGCTTGGGATCGGGGATCGGCGAGCCGGAGGGAGCGGGCGCCGGGGCGTCGATCGCGATGCGCGGCGCGGCGAACGGCAAGTGAAGCCGGACGGCGAGGAGCGGAGCCGCACGGAGCGCCGTATCCGACGCAAGGCAGAAGGCCGACGCGGTCAGACATGCGGCGCCCGCCGCCGCGGTCAGGCGGCGCAGACGAGGACGCACACCCGTACCATCGGTCGCCGCGCGGGGCGCCTGTAGCCGGTCCGTTCAAGCTTCCGTCAAAGCCCATTTTCACTAAGGCCGGTCCATCGGGTGCCGATAGGAAATTAAGGGGACTACGGACCCCCTCGCCCAGGGACGGGCAGCTTCCACGGAGGGAAGATCGCAGTACCAGCATGGACGTTCTAGGTCTGAGTGATCTCGCGCTCAGCGCGGGATTGAAGACGCAGAACAGATTGGCGAGCGACACCAGTCGTCTCGCTTCCGGTTTGCGCGTCAACACGGCTGCCGACGATCCGAGCGGGCTCGCGATCGCGGAGAGTCTTGCCTCGCGCGTCGCCGGACTCGACCAGGGCGTCCACGAACTCCAGAACGCCAGCAACGCGCTCACGGTCGCCGAAGGCGCGATGAGCACGATCGGCCAGATCCTGCAGCGCATGCGCACGCTGGTGGTCGAGAGCCGCAGCGATCTCATCAGCACCTCCGACCGCAACGACCTGCAGTCCGAGCTGAGCCAGCTGCGGCTCGAGATCGACCGCATCGCGCAGAACACCTCGTTCAACGGGCGCGCGCTCCTCGACGGCAGCGCGTCGAGTCAGCTCCCGCTCTCGTCGCGCCAGCTGATGATCAACCCGAGCCTGGCCGGCGGCGGCACGCTGATCGACACGATCATCGACCCGCTCTCGCCGTACATCCCCGCCAACGCGCCGCAGTTCGCGAACCTGATCACCGTCGACTCGTACGATCCGGTCTCGGACACGCTCGGGATCACCGTCACGATCGGCAGCCAAGAGGTGTCGTTCGGGTCGGACCAAATCGTCCCGCTCTCGGTTCCCAACGGTTCTGACACACCGGTCGGTCTGACGCCGCCGGCGCCCGGCGCGCCGACGTTTCTGCAGAACTCGCAGAACGGCGGCGGACCGCAGGTGCTCGCCTTCAACATGGGGGTCCTGACGCCGGGCGACGTCGGCAAGAGCGCGCTGATCGTCTCGCTGCCGGCGCAGTTCAAAGCACCCGGCGCGGCGCTGCAAGTGAACAGCGGGGACGCCGAAGGCGCCGTCACCTCGGTCGACATCCCCGCGATGAGCACGGTCAACCTCGGTGTCAACGAGGTGATCCTCGGCAACGACCTGCAGAACCAGGCCGCCGAGTACCGCATCGACTATGCGCTGACGACGGTCGGCGGCGCGCGCGCCACGATCGGCGCGCAGACGGTCGCGCTCCAGGACGCGGCGAACGCCGGCAACACGACCAGCGTCAACACACAGGCCGCAGAGAGCGCGATCCGCGATCTGAACGTCGGCTCCGCGGTCACCACCTTCACCCGCGACCAGCTCCAAAACCAGTTTCAGCAGCGCCTCGTCGCCGACGCGAACAAGCTCTCGCACATCTACGCGACCCTCGTCGCCGACGCGATCGTCCGCTAAAACCTATCCGTTTGGGTGAACGGCTACGCCGGCGCCCGCCGAACAGTTCCCTTGACGACCCTGTTGGAAAGGGAGACTCGGCATGATCCACGGACGCACGGTCGCGCTCGCAGTTGCGGCGCTCCTAGCGGGCGGCTGCGCATCGGGCAGCTCCATCGCTCCGCCCGCTCCGCAGCAGCAGGAGCAGTCTGCCGCGCAGTCCCCGACGGAATCGTCGGCCGCGCGCTTCATCCTCGCCAACGTGGGCCGGAGCGGCGCGACGGCGCGCTCGCCGCAGGGCTCGAGCGGCGGCGACGACGGCGACAAAGGCGAGTTGCAGTTGCCGGTACTCCAGCCGTGCGGCGGAGGAACGTTCGCGACCGACTGCAGCGTGTGGATATTCGCGAGCGGCCACTCGACGCGCGCCGCGGCTCGTTCGGCGCAGTCGCTTGCGGCCACGAGCCCGCCGGCGCTGAATTTCTGCCGTGACGGGGGTGCGTTCCCGGCCGACCTCGGACCGCCCGCGACACCCTCGCAGCTCCTGTTCGCAACCTATTCGTTCGGGCTGAGCTATGCCGGAACCAAGTCCGCGCCGATCGTCACGTTCGTGACGCGCTCGGGGAACGTCAGCCTGCAAGGGACGTTCAGCGGAAACTCCACGTCGGCGCCGTCGATCATGCTGACCCCGGTGCTGACCACCGGCGCCTCACGCGGCTGGCTGGTCTTCTTCACCTGGAGCTGGCCGGCGGACATCCTGCTGGTCCCGTACGAGATCAACGAGATTCAACTGGCGGCGAGCTCGTCGCCGCTCGTGATTCCGGCCGGCGGATCGGCGACGCTCGGCGCGTTCGACTGCCTCGGCCGCCAGATCGTCGCCCGCAAGGCCGGCTCGGGCTTCGGCTTCAACCGCAACCTGGGCGGCGAGGCGGTGACCTCGCCGGCAAACGAGTTGAACGTGCCGGTGTTCGGCGGGGCGCGGCCGAGCGGCTTCATCTCCCTCAGCGACGATCGGGGGGCCCAGGTCACGGTTCCGGTCGGTCGCTGAGCCGGGGGCTACGGTCTGATCGGCGCTTCGCGCTGCACCGGCGCCGGGATCGCCGCGACGATGCTGTTCTGCTGCGGATCGTAGTGCTCGCCGCTGCGCGAGTTGAGGATCTTGAAGACCACGTACTCGTGCGGCTTGCCGGGGTGCCGGCCGTCCCGGCCGAGACCCTCGCCGTCGTAGACCACCAGGCGCACCTTCCCGTCGTCGCCGGCGGCGAGCGCGTAGCGCAGCCGGGCGCGGACCTCGGGCCGCTCCTTT
>CALEOJ010000238.1 GCA_937910425.1 uncultured candidate division WPS-2 bacterium | reverse complement strand
CGTGACTGGAGTTCAGACGTGTGCTCTTCCGATCTTACAGCAGCAGGCCGGCGACGATCGGTCCGAGGACGAGCGCGGTGACGGTCACCGTCCACCCCCCGTGAAGGCGAACGCGTACGCGTAGTACGCGACGATGCACAGGACGCCGAACGCGATCGAGAGCGCGTACGCGCGCACCAGCCCTGTTTGGAAGCTGCGGAACAGGTGGCCCAGCCACTGCGCGGTGATCGCCACCTCGCGCACGCCGGCGTCGATCACGTACGGGTCGACGAACCGGGCGAACCAGCCGCCCAGCGCGCGCGCCGGACGGACGAGCAGCGCGTCGTACGCCGCGTCGAAGTAGTACGCGTTCACCAGCACGGTCGGCATGCGCACCGTTTCGGTCCGCAGCCGCGCGACCGCATCGCGCAGCGCGGCCGGCGCGGCGTAGCGCACGTACGCGATCGCGAACCCGATCGCGACGACGAGGAGCACCAGCAGGGTCGAGATCGTCTCGGAGAACGGAGCGACGACGGCGGCGTCGTTCGCGCGCGGGAAGAATCCGGCGAAGAACTGCTTCCAGTATCCGTTCGGCCCATAGTCGAGCCAACCGATCGCGATCGTCGGTACGATCAGGATCCCGACCGGCACCGACATCAGCCACGCAGGCGCGTGATGATGCAGCTCTTCTTCTTCCGGATGGTGTCCCGAGCTCGTCGCGGTGCCGGCCAACTCCGGATGGCGGATACCGAGATCCGACGGATCGACGTTGCCGCGGTAGGCGCCCAGGAACGTGACGAAGAGCAGCCGGAACATGTAGTATGCGGTGATCCCGGCGGTCACGACGCCGACCGCGTACAGCCACGGGTGACCGCTCTCGAGCGCACCGTAGATCACCGCGTCCTTCGAAAAGAACCCGCTCAGCCCCGGGACGCCGGAGATCGCGAGCACGCCGACCAGCATCGCCACGAATGCGAACGGCATCTGCTTCCAGAGTCCGCCCATGCGGCGGACGTCCTGCTCGTTCGCCAGCGCGTGGATCACGATCCCCGCCGTGAGGAAGAGCTGGGCCTTGAAGAACGCGTGGGTGAAGAAATGGAAGACGCCGGCGTCGTAGGCGCCGATCCCGACGCCCATGATCATGTAGCCGATCTGCGACATCGTCGAGTAGGCCAGGATCCGCTTGATGTCCCACTGCGCGCAGCCCAGGATCGCGCCGGCGATCGCGGTGAGCCCGCCGATCGCCCCGACCAGCTCGCGCGCGTCGGCCGAGGCCGACCACAGCGGTGAGAAACGCGCGATCAGGTAGACGCCGGCGGTGACCATCGTGGCGGCGTGGATCAGCGCGGAGACCGGCGTCGGGCCTTCCATCGCATCGGGAAGCCAGGTGTGCAGCGGGATCTGGGCCGACTTCGCGGCGCAGCCGATGAACAGCCCGAGGCAGACCAGGAACAGCGCCGTCGGGCTGAACGCGGTCCCGAAGTGCGCGAAGATGTCGGCGTAGCCGATCGAGCCGATCCGCTGCACGATGACGAAGACCGCGAACATGATGCCGACGTCGCCGACGACGTTCATCACGAACGCCTTGCGCGCCGCCGCGACCGCCGACGGCTTCTCGAACCAGAACCCGATCAGGAAGTACGAGGCGAGGCCGACCAGGCCCCAGCCGACGAGCAGCCCGATGACGTTGTCGCTCAGCACCAGCGTCATCATCGCGAACACGAAGAAGTTCATGTACGCGAAGAAGCGTGCGAACGCGCGGTCGCCGTCCATGTACCCGATCGAGTAGACGTGGATCGAGAATCCGACGCCGGTGATGATCAGCGACCAGATCAGCGAAAGCCGGTCGAGCTGCAGCCCGAAACTCCAGCCGGGAAGCCAGGTGACGAGCCCGGCGTGCAGCCCGCCGGGCGCGGTGGCGTCGTTCCAGAGCACGACGGTCGCGACGAACGCGACCCCGATCAGCGCTGCGCCGATCGGGCCGGCCCAGGATCGCAGCTGCGGGCCGAACGCCCACAGCAGCACGCCCCCGAACAGCGGCAGCAACCAGAGAAAGTAGAGCAGCATGGTGTGCGTCAGCCCCGCAGCGCCGAGACTTCGTCGACGTCGACGAACGGCGTGCGGCGGAAGGTCACCGCGACGATCGCGAGGCCGATCGCGGCTTCGGCAGCGGCGACGGTGATCACCAGGAACGCGAAGACATGGCCTGCGTTGTTCGTCCACACGCGCGCGTAGGTGACCAGCGCCAAATTCGCCGCGTTGAAGAGCAGCTCGATCGACATCAGCATGATCAGCGGGTTGCGCCGCGCGATCACGCCCACGACGCCGATCGAGAACAGCACCGCGCTCAGGACGACGTAGTACTCAGGCGCTACACTCATCGTGCTACCGTGTCTTTGACAATAGACTCGCGTTTGCCGGGACGGCGGGGCTTGCGGCGGGCGCCGGTGACCGCGTCGTCGTCACCGGCGATCAGCACCACGCCGATCACGGCGACCATGAGGATGAACGCCGTGACCTCGAACGGCAGCAGGTTCGTGGTGAACAGCGCGACGCCGAAGTCCGCGACGCTGCCGAACGCGTTGGCGTCCCCGGTGCTGCCGACCGGCGTGCGGACCAGCGCCGCGGGCGTGCGGAGCGCGGTCGCGGTGATCGCGATCAGCGTCAGGGCCGCGATGATCGCGGCCGGGATCACGATGCGCGGCGCGCGGTCCGGGCCGACGTCGAACGGACGCACGCCGCTCGAGAGCAGCGCGATGACGAAGACGAACAGGATCAGGATCGCACCACTGTAGACGACGATCTGGATCACCGCCAGGAACTCCGCCTGCAGCTCGAGATACATCCCGGCGAGACAAACGAAGTTCGCGAGGAGCCCGATCACCGAGTACACCGGCTTGCGCGCCGAGACGGTGAAGACCGCGCTCGCGATCATCAGCACGGCCAGGATCCAGAACGCGATCACTCGATCTCACCCGGGCGCCCGTCGGCGCCTTGTGCTTGCCGCAGGGTGAGTCCCCGGCGCTGGGTCAACAGGATGTGGCCGCGGTGCGTCGCGTCGTAGCCCTCGGCGATCTCGACGGTATCCTTCGCGCGGAATACCGCGCCGAGGTCGGCCGGGATCCCGTTCGGCCGCTCGTCGGGCGGCGTTCCGACCCCGGCATCGGGTGGAACCAGCAGCCGGTCCTTCGCGTACACGAACGCGCCGCGGCGGTAGTCGGCCATCTCGAAGCGCGGCGTCAGGACGATCGCGTCGGTCGGGCACGCCTCTTCGCAGAGGCCGCAGAAGATGCACCGCAGCTCGTCGATCTCGTAGCGCGCCGCGAACCGCTCGCCCGGCGAGCGCCGGTCCTCCGGCGAGTTCTCCGCTCCGATCACCGTGATCGCGTTCGCCGGGCAGGCGATCGCGCACAGCTCGCAGCCGATGCAGCGCTCCTTCCCGTCGGCGTAGCGCCGCAGCTCGTGCAAGCCGTGAAAGCGCGGTGCGTGCTGCTTCTTCACCGACGGGTATTCGACCGTCGGCTTCTTCTTGAACATGTAGCTGAAGGTCGTCGACATGCCGCGCACCAGCGCGCCGACGTTGAAGAGGTTCTTACGCATGCGTCGGCCACAGGGCGACGGCGACGGCCGTCAAGATGAGGTTGAGCGTGGAGACCGGCAGCAGCACCTTCCACCCGAACGCCATCAGGCGGTCGTAGCGGAACCGCGGCAGCGTCGAGCGCAGCCAGATGTAGAAGAACAGAAAGAAGCCGGCCTTGAGCACGAACCACAACAGGCCGAGCAGCCCGAACGAGGGCAGTCCGAACGGTCCGTTCCAGCCGCCCAGGAAGAGCAGCGTCGCGAGACACGAGACGGTGATCATGTTCAGGTACTCGGCGATGAAGAACAGGCCGAATCGCAGGCCCGAGTACTCGGTGTGGAAGCCGCCGACCAGCTCGGTCTCGGCTTCCACCAGATCGAACGGCGCGCGGTTCGTCTCCGCTACCGCGGTGATGATATAGATGACGAAGCCGACGATCTGCGGGAGGATGAACCATACCCGGTACTGCGCGTTCACGATGTCGCCGAGCGCGGTCGAGCCGGCCAGGATCAGCACGCCGATCACCGACATCGACATCGCGAGCTCGTACGAGATCATCTGCGCCGTCGAGCGCACCGAGCCCAGCAGCGGAAACTTCGAACCCGAGGCCCAGCCGGCGAGCGAGATCCCGTAGACGCCGATCGACGTCATGCAGAAGATCAGCAGGATCCCGGCGTTGACGTTTCCGACCGACCACAGCGTGCCGTCGGCGTTCGCCGAGAACGGGATGATCGCGAACGTGCCCATCGCGGTGATCAGCGAGATGAACGGTGCCAGCCGGTAGATCAGCGGATCGGCGGTCTCCGGCGTCAGGTCTTCCTTGAACATCATCTTGACGGCGTCGGCGGCCGGCTGCAGCAGCCCCCACGGGCCGACACGGTTCGGCCCCGGCCGCAGCTGCATCCAGCCCATGACCTTCCGCTCGGCGAGCATCGAGTACGCGAAGGTCGTGATCACGACGAACAGTACGATGACGGCTTTGACCAGGACGATCAGCCAGATCGGGACGGCGCTCACGCGGTCACCAGCACCTTCTCGAGCCGGACCGCCGGGGCGCGGCCGAGCGCGTTCAGCGGCGCGCGGACGACGCCGTCCAGCAGGGCGACGGCACCCTCGGCGACGTGCTCGTCGATGCGCACGACGAGATCGTACAGCGTCGTGCCGCCCTCGCCCGCGACGTTGACCGGCTCGCCGTCGGCGAGACCGAGCGCGCGCGCGGTCGCGGGATTGA
>CALEOJ010000237.1 GCA_937910425.1 uncultured candidate division WPS-2 bacterium | reverse complement strand
ACTCGTCCGCGCACATGCATGTCATGACGCGGCGGGTGCGCCGCCGATCGTCCCTGCGAGTCCGCTCGAGCGGTCCTCGCCTACACCCCGGGGGCGGTCGACGGCGCCCGACCGATCACAGGTCGCGCGTGCGAAACGCGGCGACGCCGGCCACGAGGACGGCGACGACCCAGCCGCACGCCCACGCCAGCAGCGCGGTCGGCGGCGGCGACGTCACCGTGAACGGGTTCACGTTTCCGTTCGCGTTCGCGTTCACGGCGATCGCGCTGAAGACCGCGGGCTGCAGCGCGTACAAGGCGCCACGCCAGAGCGCGTCCGACGGAAAGACGAGCGCGACGAGCGTCCCCGCGTCGGCGAGCCGCTCGTTTCCGAGCGCGAGCCCGATCGATTCGACGATCCCGGCGATCCACGCGAGGCCGAACAGCAGCGCCGACACGATCCCGGCCGCGAGCGCGGGAACCCGCGTCGCGAGCGCGATCGCCGCGGTCGTCACCACCGCCGCGACACCTGCGAGGTACGCAAGCGCCGTGAGCGGGTGCGGCGGAACGTAGCCGGTCGTCAGCCGCACCACGAGCAGCTCGAGTCCGCCGGCCGCCGCAACGTAGACGGTCAACGCGACGAGCGTTCCGAGCCATCGCCCGAGCGCGACCTCGGCGCGGCGCACGGGACGCGCCAAAACGGCCAGGATCTCGCCGTTGGCGATGCTCTCGCCCATCGCCGGCGCACCGACCAGCGCCGCGCCGAGCGCGATGACGAACGAGAACAGGAAGGCCAGCACGATGATTATCCCGGCCGCCGTCGCGCGGACGGCAGGTTCCGAGATCGGCGCACCGTCGACGACCGCGGTTGCGAGCCGGTGCATCCCCCATGCGGTGAACGCGACGATGACGACGGTCAGCAGCGCGACCGCGGCGACGAGCCGGCGGCGCATCAGCTCGCGCAGCGTCAGGCCCGCGAAGAGCAGCACGTTCACGCGCGGCGTACCAAGGCCAGAAAACGCTCTTCGAGCGTGACGTGCTTCGGCTCGACCGCATGGATGCGCGCGCCCTCCGCGACGAGTCGCGCGACGAGCTGGGGGACCTCGGCCGGCGCGACGTCGAACTCACGCCAACCGTCGTCGAGCTGCACGCGCACCCCGCGGCTCTCGCCGACCAGCGCGTCGACCGTCCCCTCCGCGACGACGCGGCCGCGGTCGACGACGCACACCCGGTCGCACACGCGTTCCACCTCGCCGAGCAGATGCGAGTTGAGGAAGACGGTCGTGCCGCGCGCGCGCAGACGTTCGATCAGCGCGCGCACGTCGCTGCGTCCAACCGGATCGAGCGCCGACGTCGGTTCGTCGAGGAACAGCATCTCCGGCGAGCCGAGCAGTGCGACGGCGAGGCCGAGCCGCTGCTGCATCCCCTTCGAGAACGTTCCGACGCGATCGCCGGCGCGCTCGCGCAAACCGACCTCGTCCAGCACCACATCGATCTCGTGCGCCGCGCCGGCGAGCCGGAGGAGGCGCGCGTGGAACGCGAGGACCTCGCGCGCCGCGAGCCAGTCGGGGTAGCGGAACAGCTCGGGCAGGTAGCCGATCCGCGCACGCGTCGCGCGGTCGCCGACCGGCTTGCCGAGCACCTCAGCATCGCCGCCGGTCGGGCGCACGAGCCCGACCAGGATCTTCACCGCGGTCGACTTCCCGGCGCCGTTCGGCCCGAGAAACCCCAAGCACTCGCCGCGCGCGACGCGCAGCGTCAGGTCTTGTACCGCGTCGATGCGACCGTAACGCTTCGCGAGCGCGTGCGCGACGATCGCGTCGTCCGGCACTATTTCAGATTTTCGGCGAGGCCGAGCACCTGGCTTTGCGCAAACGTGCCGCCGACCGCGTACAGCTTGCCGTCTTTCGTCCACACGATCGTGGATCCGATCCCGGTCTCGTCGCCGATCGCCAGCCCTTGCACGCCGTCGACGGTGACCTTCGTTGCGGTCTGCTTGTCGAATCGAATCGGGATCGGCAACGTCTGGGTAGGATCGCCGATCGCCTTGATCTGCGCGACGAGACTCCGCGGGATCCCGGGCTGCGCGGAAAACCAGTCGGCCAGCGTGCGCAGCGACGCGCCGCTCGTCGTCACGGTGGGGAGCGGCGCCTGCATGACGGCGAGGAACGTTCCGCGCCGTACGCCGTGCTCGCGTTTGCGGCTCGGCGGCGTGCCGTAGGTGACGATCGCGACCGGCTCGAGCGTCGCGGTGTAGGTCGCACCGTTCAAGCCGGGCGGCAGCGGCGTCAGCGCCACCTTGTGCAGCCGCGCCCACGCGGCAGCCTTCGTCCGATCGAAGGTGAACGACGTCTTCGCGCGCTGCGTAACTTGGTAATGCACGTCGTGCGCAAGCGCCGCGGGGACGTTGCCGGGCAGGCGCAGCTCGAAACCGGCGTTCTGCGACGCCTCGCTCGCGGAGCCGACCTCGTCGAGCCCGGGGCTGCGGGTCCCGCGCACCGAGCCGAACGCCTCGAGCGGCGGCAGCGCGTGCAGCGCGCGCGCATCGGAGGGCGTCACCGAGATCGCGCGGACCTGCGTCGGCTGAAAGACCGAAAGCGGATCGGCATGCACGGCGACCGGGAGGGCGAGGAGTGCCGCGATGCCGAGCGGGGCGAACGGACGGATGTTCATGGCGCTAACTTTGTATCACAAAGATTTCGTAACTGCAAGGCGGCGCCTGCGTCCTCGCGTACGTGGCGTCCATGGTCTCGCGTCTGCTCGCCGCGCTTGGTCCGTGCGCCGTTGCCGTTCTTCTGTGCACGAGCGCGCCGGCGTCTGCCGCGGAGCCCGACCGGCCGCCCTCGCCGGCACCGAGCCCGTCCCCCTCGGCCTCACCGTCACCCGGCCCGTCGTTTGCGTGGCGCAGCATCGGGCCGTCGATCTCGGGCGGCCGCGTCGCGACGGTCGCCGGGACCGACCTCGACCCGGCACTGTTCTACGCCGGTGCCGCCGGCGGCGGCGTGTGGCGTTCGACGAACGGCGGGATCGACTGGCGGCCGGTCTTCGACAAAGCCGGGACGCAGTCGATCGGCGCGATCGCGATCGCACCGCACGACAAGAACGACGTCTGGGTCGGGACCGGCGAACCCTGGCCGCGCAACGACGTGATCCCGGGCGACGGCATCTACCACTCGACCGACGGCGGGAAGTCGTGGGTCCATCGCGGGCTCGTGCAGACCTCGCAGATCGCACGCGTGCTGCTCGATCCGCGCGATCCGAAGCGCATCCTGGTCGCCGCACTCGGCGATCCGTTTCGCGACAGCGTCGAACGCGGCGTGTTTCGCAGCACCGACGGCGGCCTGACCTGGACGAAGACTCTCTATTTCGGCCCGTCGGTCGGTGCGTCTGATCTCGCGATCGACCCGAAGAATCCCGACGTGCTGTACGCCGGGATGTGGCGCTTCCGCCGCTCGGCGTGGAGCCTCACCAGCGGCGGCGACGACGACGGGATCTACCGCTCCGCCGACGGCGGCGCGACCTGGAAGCGTGTGATGGGCAACGGGTTGCCGGCGGGGATGACGGGACGGATCGCGCTCGCGATCGCGCCGAGCGACGCGAAACGCATCTATGCGATCGTCGAGTCGAAGGACGGCCTGCTGTGGCGCTCGGACGACGCCGGCGCGACCTGGAAGCTGACGTCGAGCAACACGCTGATCGACGAGCGCCCGTTCTACTACTCGCGTCTCGTCGTCGACCCGCACGACGCCGACCACCTCTTCTCCGTCTCGGTGCTGCTCGCCGAGAGCACGAACGGCGGAAAGACCTGGCACGTGAGCGGGCAGCGACTGCACGGCGACCATCACGACCTGTGGATCGCCGCCGGCGGGCAAACGATCCTGGAAGCGAACGACGGCGGCGTCGGGATCTCGCGCGACGGCGGCGGCACCTGGGCGTGGCTGAACGTGCTGCCGATCTCGCAGTTCTACCACGTCGCGTACGATCTGCAGAACCCGTATCACGTCTGCGGCGGCCTGCAGGACAACGGTTCGTGGTGCGCGCCGGTACGCACCGGCGACGAGCGCGGCGTGCTGCCGCGCGACTGGTTCAAAGTGCAAGGCGGTGACGGTACCTGGGTCGTCCCCGATCCCCGCGACCCGCAGACGATCTGGTCGGCGGCGGGCGGCGGCGACAACGAAGGAGAGCTCGCGCGTTTCGACCGGCGCGTGCAGAATCAAATCGACGTCTCGCCGTACCTGCGCGATCAGAACGTCGTCCTGCCGAGCAGGCTGAAGTACCGGTTCAACTGGGAGACGCCGATCGCATTCGACCCGTTCGAGCCGCACACCGTATACACGGGCGGCAACGTGCTGTTCCGCACGACGGACGGCGGGATGCACTGGACCGCGATCAGCCCGGACCTGACCCGCAACATGAAGGAACGCCAGACGCTCTCGGGCGGACCGCTCACGCTGGACGTCACCGGCGCGGAGACCTTCGACACGATCCTCGCGGTCGCACCGTCGCCGGTCGCGCGCAAGCAGATCTGGATCTCGACCGACGACGGACTCGTGCAGCTCACCCGCGACGGCGGCGCGCATTGGAAGAAGAGCGCGATCGCCGGCGTCGACGCCGACGGCCGCATCCCATCGATCGAGCCGTCGCATCGCGCGGCCGGCACGGCATACGTCGCCGTCGACCGCCACTACGTCGGCGACCGCACACCGTACGTCTACGTGACCCGCGACTTCGGCACGACCTGGCGTCCCATCGTCAACGGCTTGCCGGCGAGCGAGGTGCACGTAGTGCGCGAGGATCCGCGCAATCCCGACGTGCTCTATGCGGGCACCGGCAAGGGCGTGTGGTGGAGCAGCGATGCGGGCCGCTCGTGGCAGGTGTTCCCGGCGCCGCTGCCGCCGGTCGAAGTGCGCGATCTCGTCGTGCAGCCGGTCGCCGGCGATCTGATCGCCGCGACGCACGGCCGCGGCATCTACGTCTTCGACGATCTCAGCGCCCTGCGCGACGCGATCCAAACGCGCGCCGAAACCAAGGCGGCGGTGGCGGCACGGCTCTTCCGGCCGCGCACCGCGCAGCCGCTGCAGCGCTACACGCCGACGGTGAACGAGCGCGGCGGCGGCGACGACGTGCCCGCCGCCGCGTTCACGTTCTGGCAGCAGGCGCCGGCCAAAGCGGCGCCGACGTTCGAGATCGCCGACGCGCGCGGCACCGTCGTACGGCACATCGCGGGGACGCACGACGAGGACGGCGAGGACGTTCCGAACGTGACGAACGCCGCCGGCTACAACCGCGTGGCGTGGAACCTCGACCGCGATCCGCCGGCACCCTGGCGCCGGATCGCCAAATGGGATCGCGGCCCGGACGCCGGCCCGCCGGTGCCCAGCGGCGTCTACTCGGTACGGATGCGGCGCGACGGCGGGACGTACACGCAGAACATCACCGTGCTGCGCGACCGGCGCCTCCGATCGGCGGCCGACGAAATGCGCGGAGACACATTCGCCGTCGCGATGTACGACGAGCTGTCGGCACTCGACGGTGCGCTCAACGGGCTCGACAACGTGCGCGTGCAGCTTCCCGACCGCCTCGCGTCGATCAAGGATGCCGCGCTCGCCGATCAGGCGCGGACGCTCCTCGACGAAGCGAAGCGGCTCGAAGGGACGATCAGCTCGCAGCCGGTGAACAATCAGGACGACGACTTCTTGGAAGACCTCCTGCGCGAGCGCGTGCTGACGTTCATCAGCGACCTCTCACCGGGGCGCCCCACTGCGGCGCAGCTCGCCGAGGGCGCCGTCCTGCAGCGCGAAGGGAGCACCGCGCTCGCGAACTATCGCGCGTTCGTGCAGCTCCGCGTGCGGCCGCTGAACGAGGCGTTCCGCGCCGCAGGCCTGACCGCGATCGACCTGAACGCGATCCCGCCGAAAACGAAGCCCGACCCCAACGCCGACGAGCACGCGCGCCGCGGCGCCTAGAGCTTGCGCAACGTGGTCCGGGCGTACTCCAGCAAGTACGCCTGACCCGTGAGCTCGCCGAGCCGCAGTGCGGCGAGCGCCGGACGCCGCTCGTACCCGATGCCGCGATAGACCCGGAAGGCGCGCTGATACTGCTCGCGCGCGGCGCGGTGTTCGCCGGCGGCGTCGGCGATCACGGCCTCGACGAACGTGCGATGCGCGGCGTCGCGCGGATCGTCCATGACCAGCATCCGCGACGGCGCCGGCTGCGCGTCGTGGAGCTTCAGGAGCGCTCTCGCGCCCAACACGTCTCCGGCGAACGCGAGCTCTTCCGCGATCGCCAGCGGCAGCCCGCGCTCCTCGCCGGGCAGCGGCAAGCTC
>CALEOJ010000236.1 GCA_937910425.1 uncultured candidate division WPS-2 bacterium | reverse complement strand
GGCCTCGCGCTCGCCGACGCGCTGCGCGCGGCCGCGAGCGCCGGGCCGCCGCGCGGCCGCCACATCGAGATCGTCCGCAACGCTGGCGAGAGCTCGGTGAACAACCGCGCGATCGACGACCTCGTCGCGCGCTGGCGCGCGGCCGGCGGTGAGAGCGTGCGCGTGCTGCGCGTCCTCGGCCTGGGGCGCTCGCACGACATCGTCGAGCCCGAGCGCAGGCACGCGCCCGCCGGACGGTTCCTGCCGATGTTGCACGCGATCCTCGACGCGCCGCCGGCCGAGGCCGACGCGACGCTCGACGTCTCGCGCGCGCCTAGTGAACCGCCTCGAGCGTGACCGCGAGCCGCCCCTGGTACGGTCCTCACATACGCCCGTCGCCCCAGCCCGTGTGCAGCTACGCTTGAAGCACCCGGCCGAACGTCGTGGACCCGCTGCGCGGCACCGGATCAAAGCGTCTGGACGTACGTTGCGACAGCCCTGACGTCGGCAGCCGTGAGGACGGCCGGATAGAACTTCGGCATGGGGGGAGCCGGGTTCTCGATCCACTCGATGGTTTGTCGGAGGTTCTTACGCGTTCGCTCGTCTTTCAGTGATGGCCCACTAACGCCCTCGCCCGCCGTGCCATGGCACACCGCGCAGTTTGTCGCGTAGATCATCGCGCCGTGCGACGGCTGCGCCGGGGAACTCGCGCCGGTGTTCCGCCTACCCGATGCACCCGGTTGCAGGGAAGGCTCGGCAACGGCCGCGATCGGAACGGCCGTCGGCGGCGCGACGCCGAAGCCGAACGCGGCGAGGAGCGCCATCAACACAGCGCTTCCGCCGGTTGCCCAACCAACACCAGCCGCAAATCGCTCTCCGGCAAAGCCGGCGAGGAAACCACACGCGACAATCCCGACGTGCTCGAAAGCGTGTCCTGCGGGGTGCTGTTCGAAGAAGCTATAGGCGGACGGCCACATTAACAGCATCGCGAGGATCGGAGCGATCATCGCGAGCACGATCCAGGCCGGAGAGGCCCGGCGAAGCGCGTCCCGCCGGCCGCACAGAACGCCTGCGAGCGCCGCTCCGACGAGGAGGGCCGCATGCAACAGGTGATGCTGCGTGACGGGCAGTTCGATGGGCCCCCGAAGCAGCGGTAGGCCGGCGACCAGAACCGCGACGCCCAGGACGACTAGGCCAACGACGCGGGGCCTTCTCACGGTGCGACCTCGCTCCGCGGCAACCGTGCGAGCCGCAATGCTTCGTAGGCGACGACGAGAAGTCCAACGAGCACGAGGATCGCCCCAACCGTCGCGATCCCGGCGAGGTACGGACCGGGCGGCGGCTCAACGGCGTAGCGCCGCGGAACCCCGGCCGCTCCCGCTATGTAAAACCCGAGAACGAACAGCGCTCCTCCGCCGAACACGCCGAGTCCGGCAAGCCAGCGAATGAGCGCGCCGGAGCTCGCGCCGGCACGCTGCTCCAGATTCACGAACACCCATCCCAGCGTGAACAGGACGACGCCCTCGAGGAGGTACGTGTGGAAGTGAGCGGGGACCCAGAGCGTGTTGTGCAGATCGACGTTGAATGGAATCGTCGAGTCGAGCACGGCGGCCGCACCGCCGACGACCCAGCCGATCAGTCCGGTAAACAGGAACATCGAACCAAGCGTCCAGCGCATTCCCGAACGGTGTACGAGAAGAACCGCGCCGTAGACTGTGATCACCACGACCGGGATCGCGGCGAGAAACGACGCTAGTTCGCCGACTAACTTCAAGCTCTCGGCTTGCACGAAATCCATATAGAGGTGGTGGAAGTAGGCAATGATGACGAACAGAAGCGTTCCCCACCATGCCAGCACAAGTGGGACCGATGTGTGATATGCGCGGCGCGTGCAAATCGGAAGGCCGACATAGATCCCCGCCACCGCCATATACATCGTGAGATTCGCGAACGTGTGACCGAAGAGATACGTCAGATTTTTCGCCCAGAGTGGATCGATCGCGACGGTGGGATCGAGCCACCGAACGATGAGCGCGACACCGACGGTCAGGCCGGCGGTCCCCGCGATGAGGCCGTCGATCGCCGTGATCGCGGCGGCGAAAATCTGTGGCGGCGGCGGCTCGTGGTCGAGCTTAGCGAACGCCCGATTGTGAAGCACGTAGTCGACGGCCAGTACCCCGCCGAGGCCGCCGTATCTCGCGAGCAGTGCGCCAAGGATCTGGCCGCACCAAATCATGAAGCCGAGCATCACGAGCGCCGTACCAACCAGCCAAGCACCGGTCGCCCAAGTCGGCCAGTACGTACCTGTGAACGGCAACGGATAGAGCATCGACCACAGCGCGCCATAGTGGCCTGGAACGATGCTGACGATGACGCACGCGACCCCGGCAACGAAAAACGCGTAAGCGAGGTAGGCTACGCGCGCATCGAGGCCGGTCTCACGGCTGACGAGATACCAGAGCGTACCCAGACCCGCGACGACCATCGCCGTGAGCATGCCGATGCCGTGTAGGCTGAGCAACGAGTAGAACGTTCCGGGCTCGATCGTCCACCAGCCGGCCTGGGATCCGCGCATGCTGATGCCGACCAGAAGCATGAGCAAGAAAATCGCCAGACCCGTCGCGATGTACGTCCACATCACGCGTAGTCCAATCGCCGGCAAAGTAACCGACAAAGGCTTCATCGCACCTCGAAACCTCCTTGCATTGCTGCATGCGCAATGCCGCAGTACTCCAAGCACCGCACGCTGTAGTGGCCGGCGACGGTAAATACGACCTGGAGATGGTTGACATAATCCGGCATCGCCTGGACCTGGGCAAACACGTTACCGCTCGGCGTATAGATTCCAAAACCGTGATTGACATCGGCTGAAGTCACGTCGAACACAATAGGAGTTCCAAGCGGGACCACTTTCGGCAATCCGAAACTAAACTGTCTTGCCACGACGAAGTAATGCCGGGCTTGGATCCGCGGCTGGGAGTACGGAAGGTAGGACAACGTCGTGATGAACGCTGCTATCGCAACGACGAGCGTCAACCCCAACCAGTAGCGACGGATGACATAGCCGCGAGCGGTGACGCTCGCTTGAGGAAGCGTATCGCGCAATCGATAGTTGCCGAGGAAGACGATCACAACAATCGCAATGACAGCGATGACGATGAAAACGCCGAATACCGCTCCGCTTGACAAGGAGTCCCTCCGTTAGCGGATGCTCTCTTGAGGCCCCGATCTCCAAGACGCTGGTGATCATTATGGGGAGCCTCAAATAGAACCCTCCCGAAGAGAACCCTCCCGCGGTGCGATTTTGAATCGAAATTCCGCCGACGGCAGACGGCGGGAGAGTTACACCAAATGAGCATTAAGGCTCTTTTTCAGGGAACTGGATCGCTCGAAAATTCGACCCACATGGCCAAACATCGGCGCCGGGAAGATCGTGCGTCGATTTGACCGCATCTCACTGGAGGCGCTGCGGCTGCGTTCGATGACGAGAAGCGCCAAAGGGACGCCGGAGGTGCCTGGGGTTGGCGTGAGGGCGGGGCGTCGACGCGCAAATGCCGAGCGTGCTGAAGCGCAGCATGCCGCGGTTGTACATGCAGAACGTTAAGGGAAGGGTGACCGGCTCGTTATCGGCCAACGAAGCGCTGATCGCGCAGGCGCGAGCCGGCGGCGGCGCCGGGCGAGAAGAGCGCGTCAATCCGCGCGCGCCCGGATGCGTCGAGATGCACCGCGGCGGCGCCGGCGTTCTCCTCGACCTGCAAGACGTGCTCGCAGCCGGGCAGCGCAACGATATCCTCGTCCTCCGCCAAGAGCCACGCCAGCGCGAGCTGCGCCGGCGTGCAGCCGAGGTCGCGCGCGATCGCGGCGAACGCGTCGACCAGCGTGAGGTTGCGCTCGAAGTTGCCGGGATCGAAGCGCGGGACGCGGCGGCGCAGGTCGGTCTCGGCGAGCGCCTCCGTCGAGCGGATCGCGCCGGTGAGGATCCCGCGCCCAAGCGGTGCGTAGGCGACCAGGGCGATCCCGAGCTCGCGCGCGGTCGCGAGCACGCCGTTCGTCTCGACATCGCGCGTGAACAGCGAATACTCGCTCTGTAGCGCGGCGATCGGCGCGGCTGCGGCCGCGCGGCGCAGCGTCTCCGCGTTCAGCTCGGAGACGCCGAGGTGCCGGACCTTCCCGGCGGCGACCAAGTCCGCCATCGCGCCGATCGTCTCTTCGATCGGAACGTTCGGATCGGCGCGGTGCAGGTAGTACACGTCGACGTGGTCGACCCCGAGGCGTTCGAGCGAGGCGTAGCAGGCGGCGCGGATGTAGTCGGGTCGCCCGTTCACGCCGCGGTAAGCGGGATCGGCGGCGCTGCGCACGATCCCGGCTTTGGTAGCGAGCACCGCCGTGTCGCGACGATCGCGCAGCGCGCGCCCGACCAGTCGCTCGTTCTCGCCGCGGCCGTACATGTCGGAGGTGTCGATCAGCGTCATTCCGAGCTCGAGCGCGCGGTGAATCGTCCTGATCGCTTCGTCCTCGCCGACCGGGTCGTAGAACTCCGACATCCCCATGCAGCCCAGCCCGATCGCGCCGGCCGCCGGGCCGTGCGCGCCGAGACGCCGCTCGATCATCGGTGTTTCTTGCGCGCCGCGCGATCCGCCGCGAACGCGTCGAGCGCCTGCAGGTACGAGCCGATCCCGGCGCCGGTGAAGCGATGGACGCACACGTCGCGCACGACCGAGATCTTGCGGAAGTCGCCTTCGCGGTTGTCGACGTCGGTGAGATGGACCTCCGCGGCCGGCAGGGCGACGGCGAGCAGGGCATCGCGGATCGCGTACGAGTAGTGCGTGAACGCGGCCGGGTTGATCACGATCGCGTCGGCCCACCTGCGGCTCCGATGCAGCTCGTCGATGATCGCGCCTTCGTGGTTCGACTGGAAGAAGCGCACCCGCATGCGCAGTTTGCGCGCGTGCGATCCCACCTCACGCTCCAGGTCGCGCAGCGTCTTGCGCCCGTAGATCTCCGGTTCGCGCGTGCCGAGCAGGTTCAGATTCGGACCGTTGACGATCAGGACGTTCATGCGACGCCGATCTCCGCCAGTGCGGCCCGCACGTCCTCCGGCCGGATGCCGTCGTGCACGCGCGCGCTGCCGATCGCGTCGAGCAGCACGAATTGCGTGCCGCCGGCGTGGCGTTTTTTGTC
>CALEOJ010000235.1 GCA_937910425.1 uncultured candidate division WPS-2 bacterium | reverse complement strand
ACCACCGAGATCTACACTCTTTCCCTACACGACGCTCTTCCGATCTGTCGCCCTGAAGATCCGCTCGCCGCAGCTGACGCACAAGAGCGACGTCGGCGGCGTCGTCTTGAACCTGCAGGGCGCGGAGCGCGTCCGCAGCGAGGCGACGGCGATGCTCGCGCGCATCCGCACGGCGCGGCCGGACGCGCAGATTGACGGTTTTCTCGTGCAGGAGATGGTGCACCGCCCGAACGCGTTCGAGCTGATCGCCGGGATGCACGTGGACGACGTCTTCGGCCCCGTCGTCCTCTTCGGTCAAGGCGGGACGGCCGTTGAGGTTTGGGGGGACAGCAGCCTCGAGCTGCTGCCGCTCAGCCTCCCGCTCGTGCGGGCGCAGATCGAACGGACGCGCATCGCGCGCTTGCTCCACGGATATCGCGGCAGTCCGGCGGCCGATCTCGACGGCGTCGCGGCGGTGCTCGTGCGCATCGGTCAGATTGCGGCCGCGCACCCCGAGATCGACGAGCTCGACATCAACCCCCTCGCCGTCGATGAGCGCGGCGTCCTCGCCGTCGACGCGCGGATCGGCGTCCGGGCCGACGGAAGGCCTCGGATCGCCGCGTTCGCCGTCGAGACGGAGCAGGTCGTCTGACGGCGGCGGCCGCGGTTCGAAAGACGTCGTCCGCATCGGTCGCGACGCGGATTCACGGCGCGTTCACGAGACACGCCGATCGGTGCGTTAGCCTGACGACAAGGGAGATGAACCGTGCAGCAGAGCAAGCCCGGCACCTGGTGGTCGATCCGCGTTGCGTCGCTGCGAGGTCTCATCGTTGCGCTCATCGCGGTCGTGGTCGTCGCTGCGGCCGTCGTCGCGAAGATCGTCGTGCCGGGGACGGCGCCATCGTCGGTGATCGAGGCGTCGGGGACGATCGAGGCGACGGAGAGCGATATCTCGCCGAAGGTCGGGGGACGTCTGGTCGATCTGCGCGTGCGGGACGGCGATCGGGTCAGGAAGGGGCAAGTCGTCGCCGTCTTGGAGCGGCTCGATCCAGCGCTCAAAGTCGACCAGGCGCGCGGGAACGTCGCGGTGGCGCTCGCGCAAGTCGGCGTCGCGCGAGCAGCCTACAGTCTGCAACGCGACACGTACCGGACGACGCTGACGCAGGCCAGCTCCGGGGTGGCGATCGCGCGCTCGCGCGTTGGACAAGCCGGCGAGAATCTCGGAATCGAAATGCACGACGCCGGGCTGCACATCGACCAAGCGCGAGCACAGCTCCGCGCGGCACGGTCAGCGTCCGTGCGGGCGGAGGTCAACCTACGGCGCGCGAGGAGCCTCGTTGCGACCGGAGACGAAGCGCGGCAGTCGCTCGACGACGCGACCAACGCGTACGCGGGAACCACGGCGCAGCTCCGCACGGCGCAAGACGCCCTCGCGCTCGCGCAGGCCGATCAACGCACGGTCCAAGTTCGCGAGCTCGACGTGCGCGCATCACGCTTGCAGCAGCAGCAATCGGTCGCAACGCTCGCCTCCGCCCAGGCGGAGCGGGAGCTGGTAACGGAGCGCCGCGCGCAACTTGCGGCGGCGGAAGGAGCGCTGACGCAGTCCCGCGCCGCGCTCGGTCTCGCCCAGGACGAGGTCCGCGAGACGGACCTGGCCGCTCCTTTCGATGGCTACGTCATCTCGCACAACTTCGAGGTCGGGGATCTCCTGCAGCCCGGTTCGGCCGCGATGACCGTCGGGGACCTCGTCCACACGTACGTCGATGTCTACGTCAGCGAGACCGGCCTCCCGCACGTCAAGACGGGGATGCACGCCGACGTGACGATCGACGGGATGCCGGGCCGGACATACGTTGGAACGGTGACTGAGATCAGCAACACCGCGGAGTTTACGCCGGCTAACGTGCAAACCAAAGAGGAGCGCATCGAGTATCTTGTGTTCCGCGTCAGAATTCAGTTCAACGATACGACCGCATCGCTCAAGCCCGGCCTCCCGGTGGACGCGGTCATCCATGTCTGAGCCGCGGCTCGCGATCGAAATCGCCGGCGTGACGCGGCGCTTCGGCGCAACGGTTGCCGTGGATCGTCTCTCGCTGACGGTTGCGCGCGGAGAAATCTTCGCACTCGTCGGTCCCGACGGCGCGGGGAAGACGACGTTGATTCGGTTGATCTGCGGGGCGCTCGCGCTCGACGAGGGCGAGCTGCGCGTCGACGACGTCGCCGTGACGCGCGAGCCGCAGCGGGTGCAGGCGGCGATCGGATACATGCCGCAGCGCTTCAGCCTCTATCCCGACCTTTCGCTGATGGAGAACCTGCAGTTCTACGCCGAGATCTTCGGCGTGCCGTCCAGGCAGTTCGCGTCGCGTGCGGGGACGCTGCTCGCGGACTTCGCACTCGCGCCCTTCGGTTCGCGGCTCGCGGGCGAGCTCTCCGGCGGGATGAAGCAGAAGCTGGCGTTGGCGTGCACGTTGATCCATAGTCCGCAGACGATCCTGCTCGACGAGCCGACCGCGGGCGTCGACCCGGTCTCGCGACGCGAGTTCTGGCGCATCCTGTACGGGATCAATCGCGGCGGGACGACGCTTTTCGTCAGCACCCCGTACATGGACGAAGCCGAGCGCGCGCATCGGGTCGCGTTCATCACCGAAGGCGCGATCCTCAGCTGTGGTACGCCGGAGGAGCTCAAGCGCAACCTGCGGGGGGACGTCGTCGAGGTCGCGTGCGCCGAGCGCGGGGACGCGCGGCGCGCCTTGCGCAGCGAGCCGCTGGTGCGCAGCGTCGAGATCTTCGGCGAGACGCTGCACGCGCTCGTCGCTTCCGCGGCCGAGGCGATCCCGCGCATGCAGCAGGATCTGCTCGCGGCGAGCATCGCCGACGCGAAGCTCCGCGAGATCCCGCCGTCGCTCGAAGATGCGTTCGTCGCGGGGCTTGCGCCGTGAAGGGTGAGACGAGCGTTCGCGCGGAGTCCTTGACGCGACGGTTTGGCAACTTCGTCGCCGTCGACGCGATCTCGTTCGAGATCCACTCCGGCGAGATCTGGGGATTCCTCGGTCCGAACGGCGCCGGGAAGTCGACGACGATCCGGATGCTCTGCGGCGTCCTCGAGCCCTCCTCGGGGACGGCGCAGGTCCTCGGCTACGATGTCGCGCGCGACCCCGAGGCGGTCAAGCTGCGGATCGGGTACATGTCGCAGGGCTCGAGCCTCTGGAACGACCTGACGGTCGAGGAGCACCTGCGCTTCTACGCGGGGTTGTTCGACTTGCACGGCGCGGCTGGGCGAAAGGCCGTCGAGGAGTGGCTGGATCGCGTCGGCTTGACCGAACGTCGCTCCGAGCTCGCCGGCGAGCTGCCGGGCGGGTACCGCAAACGCCTGGCGCTCGCGTGCACCGTCCTGCATCGGCCCGAGATCCTGTTCCTGGACGAGCCGACGTCGGGCGTCGACCCGGTCTCGCGCCGTGAGTTCTGGGACCTGATCGTCGGTTTCGCCGACGCGGGGACGACGGTCATGGTGACGACGCACTACATGGACGAGGCGGAGCACTGCAACCAACTCGCCCTGATCTACGGCGGCCGGATCGTCGCGCGCGGAACGCCCGACGAGCTCAAGCGCGCGCCGGACGTCGGCGTCACCGTCGAGATCCTCTCGGCGAAGAACACTTCGATCCTCGACGCGCTCGAGGACGTCCCGTACGTCCTGAGCGCAGCGCTCTACGGCTCGTCCCTCCACGTGACGGTCGATCGGCGTGAAGACGTCGAGCAGTTGCGTCGTCTGCTCGGCGAGCATGGCTTTCCGGTCGATGAGCTGCCGATCGTCACGCCGTCGCTAGAAGACGTCTTCGCGGCGCTGGTGAGGCCGGCATGAACTGGAGGCGCGTCTGGACGATTGCGGTCAAGGAGTACCGGCAGTTCTTTCGGGATCATCGGACGGTCGCCGCGACGATGCTCATGCCGTTGATCCAGGTCGTGCTCTACGGCTATCTCTCGAGCGACGTCCGGTATCAACCGACGATCGTCTGGGATCTCTCCCATACGGCGGAAAGCCGGCAACTGCTGCAGGCCTTCGCGCAGTCGGAGTACTTCTCGTTCAAGTACACCGCGAACAGCATGAAGGACGTCGTGCGCGCGATCGACGACGGCGACGCGCTGGTGGGCGTCGTCATCCCGCCGGACTACGCGAAGCTGCTGCACCAGAAGAAGACGCCGCAGGTGATGGTGGCGGTCGACGCCTCGGACGCGACGGCGGCGCGTACCGCCCTCTCGGTCGCGCAGGCGGCCGCGAACAGCGTCGCGCAGCGGCTCCAGGTGAGACAGCTGCGCATGAGCGGGGCCTCCGTCCGGGAGATCGGCATCGACGTTCGCACGCGAGCGTGGTACAACCCTGGCCTGCGGCAGGAGGTCTTCATCGTCCCAGGCGTGCTGGCGCTGGTCATGCAGTTCACGATGACCTTCCTGAGCATGAGCACGATCGTGCGGGAGCGCGAGCTCGGCACGCTCGAGCAGCTCGTCGTCAGCCCGATCCGATCGGGAGAGCTGATACTCGGCAAGATGATCCCGTTGATCACCATCGGGTACATCAATCTGACGACCATCCTGCTGTTCGCCGTCTTCTGGTTCCGCGTGCCGATCCTCGGAAGCGTCCTGTTGCTCTACGTGACAGTCTTCGTATTCTTCTTCACGACGTTGGGCTTGGGGACGCTGGTCTCGACGATCGCGAAGACGTACATTCAGGCGGTCCAGATGATCCAGTTCTTCCTGATGCCGAGCATGCTGCTCTCGGGGTTCATCTTTCCCGTCGCCGCGATGCCGCCGGTGTTGCAATGGGCCTCGTATCTCGTTCCGCTGACCTACTTCCTGACGATCGTGCGCGGCATCATCATCAAGGGCGTCGGGCTCGACTATCTCTGGTCGCAGCTCGCCTTGCTGACGCTCTTCGGGGCCGCGGTGTTCGCGACTGCCGTGCTGCGCTTCCGCAAGCGGATCGACTAGCTGTGGGCGCCGCAGACTCGTGAACGCTCGGCACGACTTCGTTCACAGCGCGTCTCCGTAACCGGTACGTACGCCGACTCTTTGGCAAGCCAATCGACGGGATCGATCTCGAAATCGACGGCGGCATCCAGCTCGTGTAGCACCGCTACGCCGGGACGGCCGGCCGGCTCGCAGGCGAGGCGCCCTCCTCGTCGCGAGAGGGCAGACTCTCGCGCCTTGACGTCAACCCGTCGTGGGGTATTATCTTCGGCGACCGGTGTGAACTCTCTGAGAACGACTCCGTCGCAGCGAGCGAATGATCGGGCGAAGTCCCCGAGACCTATCCGGCCGGACTGTAGCGAGATGAAACCCCCGCTTTCGCGCGCGCGCTCATGACTCGTACATGGCAGCGCAGGCCCCGAACGACTCAGGCAGCTCCAAGCGCCCCGACCGCCGCACGTTCTGGACGTGGTGGCTGATCGGGATGGTCCTGCTGGTGGTGTGGAACATCATCGCCTTCCCACGTCCCGGCGCGTCGGTCACCGTCCCGTACTCCGCGTTCCTCGCGCACGTCCGCGCCGGCGACGTCACAACCGTTCACGTGACGGGCGACAGCATCTCGGGAACCTTTGCGCACGCCTACACGCCGCCGGCGCCGAGGGCCACCGGTTCCCCGTCCGCGCGCGCCAGCTCCGTTCCGGCGACGCATCCGGCGCCGACATACAGCGAGTTTACAACGACGTTCCCTCAGGCGATCGGCGACCCGCGCCTGATCCCGCTGCTCGAAGCGCACCACGTCACGATCGACGTCTCGCCGGCGACGGTGCCCTGGTTCCTTCAGTTGCTCGTCACCTGGGGACCGATCTTGCTGTTGATCGGGGCGTTTCTCTGGATGAGCGGGCGCGTCGGGCGCGGCCTTTCCAGTCAGTTCGGATTTGGGAAGATAAAGGCCAAGCGCTATACGAGCGATCAGCCGAAGGTAACGTTCAATGACGTCGCTGGTGCCGACGAAGCGAAGGCCGAGCTGCAAGAAGAGGTCGACTTCTTGCTGCATCCCGACAAATATCACGATCTCGGCGCGACGATCCCCAAGGGCGTCCTGCTCGTGGGCGCGCCGGGGACCGGGAAAACGTTGCTCGCGCGTGCGATCGCCGGCGAAGCGGGCGTTCCGTTCCTGAGCCTCAACGCGTCGGAGTTCGTCGAGATGTTCGTCGGCGTCGGCGCAAGCCGGGTTCGCGATCTGTTCGCGCAAGCAAAGGTGATCGCGCCCGCGATCGTGTTCATCGACGAGCTCGACGCGATCGGCCGGCGCCGCGGCGCCGGCATCGGAAACGTCAACGACGAGCGTGAGCAGACGCTCAATCAGCTCCTCGGAGAGCTCGACGGTTTCGATCCGCACGCGAACATCATCATCCTCGCTGCCACGAACCGTCCCGACGTTCTCGATCCCGCGCTGCTGCGCCCGGGGCGGTTCGATCGGCAGATCACGATCCCGCTCGCAGACCGTCGCGGTCGCGAGGGGATACTACGCATTCACGCCCGCAAGCTCAAGCTTGCGGCGACGGTCGATCTCGGCGTTCTGGCGGCAGCGACGATCGGGATGAGCGGCGCCGATTTGGCGAACCTCTGCAACGAGGCGGCCCTCGCGGCGGCCCGCAACGGACACCACGAGGTCCAGGCATCCGACTTCGAAGAGGCGCTGGACCGGGTGCGGCTCGGTGTCGCGCATCCGCAACTGATGGAAGCCGAGGAGCGGCGGATCGTCGCGTTCCACGAGGCGGGCCACGCAACGGTCGCCTGGTTTACGCCGGGTGCGGATCCGGTCCGGAAGGTCACGATCGTCCCGCACGGGCAGGCGCTTGGGATGACCGAGCAGCTCCCGGCGGTCGAACGCCAGAACCTCAGCCGCTCCTATCTGCAAACGCGGATCGCGGTCATGCTGGGCGGGCGCAGTGCCGAGGAGGTCGCGTTCGGCGAGATCACGACCGGCGCGGAGAACGACCTCGTCGAGGCGACGAAGCTGGTTCGGCAGATGGTCACACGCTGGGGGATGAGCGAGCTCGGCCTCGCCGCGTTCCGCGCTGACGAGCAGCAGCCGTTCCTCGGCTACGAGATGGCGCAGGGCCGCGACTACAGCGAAGCGACCGCGGCTCGCGTCGACGCAGCGGTGGAGCAGATCCTCGACGATGCGCACGAGCAGGTCCGCCGCCTGCTCACGGCGTCAAAGGACCGCCTCCACGCCTTGGCCGAGGCGCTGTTGCGCGACGAGACGGTCGAGCTCGACGCCTTGAAGGCGATCCTCGGCGCTCCGCTCTCGGCCGCCGCGGACCACGTCGCCTAACTTGACTCCGATCTGAAAGAAAACGATGCCGAAACTCGCCATCAACAGTACCGTGCCGAGCCCGCAAGCCGTCGTCGCGCCGCGGCTGCTCACCGTACTCAAAGGATACGCCGAGCGTAACGACTTGATGCTGACGGTCGACCTCGGTCTCGCCCGCATGGCCATGAGCGTCCCCGTGCGCCTCGAACTTGGCGAAGGCCGCAACGCGACCTCAATTCCGCTCACGCTCGCGGCGAGGGAGCACGCGAACTGGTTCCCCGCCTTCAAGGGCGAGGCGCGCAGCGAGGAGCAGGGACCGCTCGCTTCGCGACTGCGTTTAATTGGCGAATACGAGGTTCCGCTCGGCGGGCTCGGGACCGTCTTGAACCGGCGCGTGCTCCGGGGCGCGGCGGCGCGCAGTCTCCGCGCTTTCGTCGTACGTCTGCGCGCCGACGTGCTGGACGAGATTCGCCGCAGCGAGCTAGACATCCGGCGCCGCGAGGGTTAACGTACCGAAGGGATCACCAAGGGGCTGGACGCCTCATGGCACGAACCTTTTCTAGATGGACGGCCTAGCGCGGCGAACCATCCTCGTGGTAGAAGACGAGTCGGCCATTGTCGAAGTGCTCGCGCAATACCTGAAGGACGAGGGCTTTTCGGTCACCTCCGCCGGTGACGGGCCGTCCGCCGTCGCGGTATTTCATGCAGACGCAGCCTGACGGAACGCGCGGCCGAGCGACGGCCCAGGCGTCGCGTCGGCGGCATTGCGATCGACCACCAAGCGCACGAGCTACGCGTCGACGACGAATTGGTCAACCTGACACCGACGCAGTTCAAGATCCTCGACGCGCTGGCGTCCAACGTCGGGCAAACGCTGACCCGGACGCAGTTGCTCGAACGCGTCCGCACCAACGCGGACATTGAGGATCGGACACTGGATCGGCATATCGCGAACCGCCGAGCTCGCGTCGAGCGCGATCCGGCGCATCCGCGTTATATCCTGACCGTATTCGGCGTGGGTTACAAGATGCCGGCGCCGTCGTGAGAAGCGTCGTCCATGAGATTCGCAACACCTCGCGGCACCGTTCGTCTGACTGCGAGTCGCTTTTCCCACAGAATCTCTTCGTCTTCGAGCGCGCCCGCGATCCGTCGCAAAAGGTCATTAGCCGTCGCGCGGGCCATTCGACTCCCGCCGATCGCGTCAAAGAGGACGCCGAGCGGACCTCCGGGCGGAGCGTAGTTGCCGTCGAGGATGAGCCGCGTACGCTCGCCGTTGATGCGCATGCGGAGCGTTCCGCGGAAGTTCGGCAACCACGCTGTGCCCGCGGACCAATCCAAAAGGATCTCGTCGTGTGGGCGGCCCGGTTCAGTGGTGTCGGTTCGAAATCTGAAACCTAACGTGACGCGGTGGCCCAGTGGCCCGGCGCGCAAGACGGAGACGCGGTTTCCTCGCTCCGCATCTTTGAGATAATCGCTTGCATATTCGCCGGCGATGGAGAACGGACAGTTCGCGATGATCTCCGCGTGGACGGTGCCTACATAACTCACCGATTGCCGCACTACCGGGACGGGAACAACAGATTTGCGCGGTTCGTCCGCGAGCTCATCCGCGTCGGACTCGACGGCTGCAATCGCGGATCCTGATCCGTCTGACCGCGCGGCTGCGGTCGGAACGACGATGACCGGCACCGTGCTCTCGCGGATCACCGCCTCGGCAACGCTCCCGAGCACGAGTCGCTCGAATCCTCGCCGCCCGTGGGTGCCCACCGCGATCGCATCCGCGTGACAGACCTCGGCGCTGATGCGGATCGCGTCCGCCGCATGGCCGTGCACAATCGCCGTGTCGTAATGCACGCCTCTTTCGTGCGCGAACTCCTGCGCGAACTGGACCGCGACGGCCGCCGCGTGGTCGTCCGGCGACTGCGCCACATGTACGAACACGACGCTTCCCCCGTCGCGCGCGGCAAGGTTCACGGCCAAGTAGGCGGCGTCGCGGGAGGTCTCGGACTCGTCGATCGCGGCGAGGATGCAGCGTAAGCGACCGTGCGCCAGGTGATCTCCGTCCCGCACGATGATCGTCGGCACGACGGCCAGGCGCAGCACGCCTTGCGCCGTGCTTCCGACGAGCCTTGCCAGACCGCCCAGCCCGCGCGTACCCATGACGATTGCGTCCACTTGCTGCTCGCGCGCGGCGCGAGCAATCTGATCGTAGCTCACTCCGTCCAGCGACAGTGTCGTCGCAGGGATGCCGACGTCCGCCGCGCGCTGCGTCTCGCGTTTGAAGAGGTCGCCCTCGTCCTGCTCGATCAACTCGAGGGGCACGGTCGGGTCTCCCCCGTACGGGGTCACGCTTTCGCCAATGATTGCCGCGCGGTTGATGGCGTGCGCGAACACGACGCTCCCGCCTCCGTCGGCAAGATGCAGTGCGAGCCCGACCGCGGCCTCGGCCGAGGGGGAGCCGTCTATGGGGACCAGGATGCGGCGGAAAGCGGGGCGGTCCATGGGACTACGATGACGCCTGCGCGCGAATTTCAGATGAACGGCCGGCGTCGGCGGGGCCTAATTCTGCGAACGGCGACCACCGCCGCTACGAGGGCCCAGCTGAGTTGAGCGCGGCGTTGGACCCGCCATGCCCTAGCAGGTCTGTGAACGGCCCTCGGCCTGACCACCCAAATCCCCCCGCGCCCGACAATTGCGATCGTCGGCAACCGGCCGACATCCGTCCCGGACGTCCGATTCGTGGAACGCTCCAACATCGAGCGGGTCACCGCGGGTCTGCGCCCCCCGGAGATTGCGCTGCTCGAGGTGGTGCGCGATGATCTCAAGTGGGTCGAGCTGTCCGAGACGGCCGTTCGCGCCCGACTGCGCGAGCTCGTCGCTGCAGGCGATATTGATCGTGTCGGGTCCGCCGCGCCGCCAAGCGCGAACCGCGACGCCGAATCCCGAACCCGACGAAGACGCGCGGCTCTTCGCGCGGCTCGGGATGACGGCGCTCGCGCGCTGATGCGACGAGTCAGCCGTGCGTTCGAGAATTGCCTAATTGTCGGGCCAAACGCGTCGCGTTTCGAGCCGCAAGTCCATAGATCGAGAGCTGCGGGTTCGTACCGAGGCTCGTCGGAAAGACCGAGCCGTCAAGAACAGAGAGATTGCCGGCATGATGATGCGATCCGTAGCTGTCGACGACGGACGTTTTTGGATCTTCGCCCATCGCGCAGCCGCCCATAACGTGCGCGCTGACCACGCGCGTGCGTAAGATCTGCATCGGGAACCGATCGATCGCGGCGTGCGCTTGGGCCGGCGACGCGTACGGGACGGCATCTTCGTGCAGCGGCAGCACGCTCTTCGCACCGGCGGCAAATTGAATGCGCGCCATCGTGTGCAGTGCGCGACGCGCTCCGTCCCATAGATAGCCGGTCATCGGATAATCGAGTAGCGGCGTGCCGTCGCCGTTCAATTCGACCGCGCCTCCGGGACTCTGCGGGTTGAAACCGTCGCGCAACAACGCAATGATGACTTGAACCTTTCCGATATCTGCCATCAAGCGCGCGTGAGCTTCGCCGAATCCCGTTACCACGTTGGAGGCGAGCAACGGATGGACCGGCGGAACTTCGAGTTTGTAGCCGATTGGACCGTCGAGCGGTTGCGTATGCAGAAAATGATCGGAGTAAATCGATTGCGGCGCGCCCGAGAACGCGTTGACCGACTGCGGCATGAGCGCGACCGAGGCGACGACCGGGTGCAGAAACGTGCGTTTTCCAACGAGATTGTACGGATCCGGCAACCCGCTGCGCAGCAAGACCGCGGGGCTGCCGATTGCGCCGGAGGCCAGCACGTACTGGCGCGCGCGCACGGTGATGGTCTGCGCGCCCGGCGTAATCCCGTCGGCTGCAAGCGCGCGGCATTGCAACGCGGTAACCTTCGAGCCGGCAAATGCGAAGCGCTCCGCGCGCGCGCGCGTCAAGAGGTGCGCCCCGTGTGCGAGCGCGGCCGGAATCGTCGTCACGAGCATCGACTGCTTTGCATTGGTCGGACAGCCCATGCCGCAGTAGCCGAGATCCCAGCAGCCTTTGACGTTACGCGGAATCACTTTTGTGGGAATGCCGACGCGCGCGGCGCCGTCGCGCAGGGCGCGATTGTTTTCATTCGGCGGCTCTTCCCACGGCTGGATGTTGAGCCGCCGTTCCATCATCGCAAACCACGGCGTAAGATCATCCTCACCGGAGACCTTGACGCCGAAGTGTTCGCGCCAGTAGGCCAGCGTTTCGGGCGGCGTGCGAAAACTGGCCGTCCAGTTGACCGTCGTCGATCCGCCGACGGCGCGCCCCTGTAAGATCGTGATCCCTTTGTCTTTCGTTTTACGCGCGGCCGATTCTTGATAGAGCTGCGGATACGCTTCGCGCTCGAACATGTGAAAATCCGAGGACGTGCGCAGCGGACCTTCCTCGATAAGCACCACGTGCAAGCCCGCGTTCGCGAAAATCTCCGCGGCGGTGCCGCCCCCTGCGCCCGTGCCGACGATAACAATGTCCGTTTCGATCTGCATATCGCCCGGCAGCCGCGATGCGTCGGTCACCCTCCAGCCGCGCTTGACGCCCTCGGCGAACGGATCGTGGATCATCCGATGCGCGGCGGTCCGGCATAGCCGATTGCCGGCCATGCAACTGCGTTGCCGTACCACGACGCCATGATCAGTTGATGCAGTGCATCGTAGGCACTGCGCAGCTTCGTGACCGGGCTGTATCGCCAAGAGCTTAAAAATCGCGCGATCTCGACTTGGCTCGCCGCGTGCCACGGATGCCAAATGCCGGCGACGACCATGCGCGTGGGCGCAAAGCGCAAGATGCCGAAGAGCTGCCGAATCTGTGCGCGCACCTCGAGCGGCAAACCCGCAATTGCGACGTCCAGGCCGCGCACCACTTGCGGAACGGTTCCCTTGATGCCCAGCATCACCGGCGCGATCGCGGCGACGATGACACGATCTTCGTCGTCGAGCATCGTGTAACGAAACTCCCCGTCGCGCCGCGCGCCGTCGGGCGAGAACTCATAGACGAGTCCCGCGAGCGCGGCTCCAGCCGCAACAGCAGCGGTGAGCAGTTGCCGACGGGTAATCGGCTTACGGGCCCTGTAGCGCTTGGCGCGGCCGGCGGGCGATCGCCTTGATCGCTTGGACGACCCTGAAGGGTTTGCGAGAGCGAGCGGTTGTTTTCGGCACTTCCGCGAGGTCGACGTGGCGGATAGCATCGTTGTAGTCGGCCACGGCCCGCAGAAACGACGGGTCGCCGCGCTGCGATGCCCAGGAGATAATCGCGTTCAAATCTTTCGGGAAACATTTGCCGCCGAAGCCGCGCTCGCGGGTAACGACGGTGTGCGACTCGCCGATGCGCGGATCGAGTAAGAAGAGCCTCCGCAGTTCCGCAAAATCCAGGCCTGCCTGCGTAGCGATATCGTAGAACTGGTTCATGAACGACACCTTGGTCGCTAGAAACCCGTTCAGCATGTATTTGCTTAGCTCGGCGAGGGCGGCCGTGGTCTCCACGAACTCCAGGGGAACGGGGGACGACAACTCGTACGCCCGGCGGGCGCTTTCACATGCCTGCGGATGTCCTCCGAAGACGGCGAAGCCGGAGCTGTAGACTTCGGGCCAGCGGTGCACCGCGGATTCACCCATGAACTCGGGGCTGAAGGCAAGCTTCTTGCCGGTCGCCACTGCTAGGCGATCGGTGGTCCCCGGCGGCACGGTCGACTTGATGCACGCGGGCGCTTCCAAGCGGCTGATGACGTCTTCGACGGCCGAGGCGTCGCAACACCGATGCTTCTTGTCGAACGGTGTCGGAACCGTGACGAAGACGATGTCGCACGAGTTCAACGCCTCGAATCGCTCGGGCGCCGAATACGCTTCTTTGTACTTGTCAAAAACGTACAGATCGATCTCCTCGGATAGGGAGAAACATCGCGCGAGCGCGTTGCCGATGAACCCAAACCCCGCAATGCCGACCTTCATAGAACAAACTCCATTCCAACGTGAATCTGAGGCATGCCGCACTTATTATTGCACGCGTGAGACGGACCGCCTACGAATTAGGTGAGGCGAATGCACGCATACGCTTTGCCTAATTTGAAGTGTTTGGTTCGCCGAACACTTCAATTAGGCAAAGCGTATGCGTGCACGTGTTGTTTTCTTCGCCGAACCTGTCGAGGAGTGAACGTGTAAAGCGTGAAGGCACGCTCATCATGCTGATGCCGAAGCGTCCGCGGTAAGCGAATGGCGACGATCTTCTACAGTCTGGCAGGCGAAGGCCGCGGGCACGCGACGCGCGTCCGGACGATCGTCGAGCTGCTGCGCTCCGAACATCGATTCGTCATCTTTGCTCCGGGCGATGCGTTCGATATGCTCGCGCCGCTCTATGCGGATTCCGACGTTCGCGTGATTCGCATCCCCGGTCTGCATTTCGAATACGCGGCGAACCGCTCCGTGTCGCCGTGGCGCACCGCGCTCGGCGCGCTCGCCTATGTTGCGAAGCTCCCGGAATTAATCGCACGCCTCGAGCGCGCGATCAATCGCGAGCGGCCGGACTTGGTCCTCACGGATTTCGAACCATCGCTGCCGCGTGCCGCAGTGCGCCGCGGCGTTCCGTTTGTCAGCCTCGACCATCAGCACTTTCTGGTCACGAGCGACTTCTCGTATCTACCCAAAACCTTGCAGTGGCGCGCCGCCGGGTTGGGCAAGATCGTCGAACTCTACTATCAGGGCCAAGCGGCGACCGTCGTTTCTTCGTTCTCCTTTCCCGGGTTGCGCCCGGCGATCGGGCGCACCGTCGAAGTCGGCCCACTCTTGCGGCCGCAGGTGCTCGATGCACGGGCGGAACACGGTGCGCACCTCGTCGTCTATCTGCGAAAGTTCGGTTCCGAACGCCTCATCGACGCGCTCGCCGCGACCGGCAGAGAGGTCCGCGCCTACGGCTTGGGCGCGCAGCCGAGTCGCGGGAAGATCCACTTCTTCGCCATCGACGAGCGACGGTTTATCGAGGATCTCGCGACGTCATACGCGCTCGTCACGACCGCCGGCAACCAATTGCTCGGCGAGGCGCTCTATCTGCAGAAGCCCGTTCTCGCGCTTCCCGAGCCCAACAACGCAGAACAACTGTTACACGGGCATTTGCTCGCGAACGAGCTGACGGGTGAGTGGCTCGAGTTCGACCGGGTGAGCGCGTCGGCGCTCCGCCGCTTTCTGGCGCGCGTCGATTTCTACCGTTCGCATATCGTCTGCGAGCGCATGAACGGCAACCCGGCCGCACTTGCCGCGCTTCGCCGCCACCTCCCGCCACAGACCCAGCCGCTGCAACGCGAGCTGCACGCGTCGATCCGATGAGGCCGATCCGGCGGGCTGCGGCATTGGCGCGCACGATCTGGAAAGTCCGCCGCGGCGAAGCGTGCCTTCCGCGCATGCTGACGTACATCGTCACGTTTGCGTGCAACGCGCGCTGCGTGATGTGCGATTCGTGGCGCAAGGACTCGCAGGGCGACCTCTCCCTCGCGGACGTGGAGCGCATCTTTAGCCGGTTGCCGCCGATGGACGCCGTCAGGTTGAGCGGCGGCGAACCGTTCGTCCGTAAGGATCTCACCGACATCGCGCGCGTCGCCGTGAGCGCGCTCGAGCCCGCGCTGCTCCATGTCACCACCAACGGATTCCTGACCGACCGTATCGTGGACTTCTGCGAGCGCAGGCCCAGGACGATTCCGCTCAAGCTGCTGGTTTCGATCGACGGCGTCGGCGACACGCACGATGCGATCCGCGGACACCGCGGCGCCTTCCGTGCGGCAATGCGCACGATCGAGGCGCTTGCTCCGCGCCGCAAAGAATTGCGGCTGAGCCTCGCCGTCAATCAAACGGTGGTCGACGCCGCCGGAGCCGCCCAATACCGCGAACTGCACGCGATCCTTGCGCCGCTGGGCATCCAGAACCAAGTCGTCGTCGCGTACCGCGCGAGCGCGACGTATTCGATCGCTCAAGAGGCGAATCTGGCGCCGAGTTATCCCGGACAGTTCGAAGCGTTCGGCGACATCTCGCCCGCGGAGCTCGAAGGACTCTTCGACGCGATCGAGTCGGACCTGAAATCGTACGCGCCGGCCGATCGAGCGGCGAAGCGCTATTACCTCGACGGCATCCGCAACCGGCTCCTCGCGCAGGAGGCAAGCCCCAATCCGCCCTGCGTCGCGGTGCGCGCCCACCTTCGAATCTTCCCCAACGGAGACGTGCCCGTCTGTCAATTCAACAGCCGGCGGCTGGGCAATCTGCGCGAAGAGACCTTTGAAGAAATCTGGTTCGGCGCACCCGCGGAGTCGGCACGAACCTGGGTGCGGGCGTGTCCCGGCTGTTGGGCCGAATGCGAAGTCTTACCCAGTGCGGTCTATTCGGGCGATATCTTCAAGCACGCGCTGACGACCCGCAGTTCGTTGCGGCGTCCGAAACAAAGCCCGGCATGAGCGGCGCCTCCGCACCGCCCCGCGCGCTGGTTACCGGCTGCGCGGGCTTCATCGGCTCGCACGTGGTCGAGCATCTGCTCGCTGCGGGCTATCGCGTCCACGGAATCGACTCGTTCGACGACTACTACGATCCGCGCCTCAAGGTCGCGAACATCGAAGCGGCTTTGCACGACGAGCGATTCGAACTGGAGGTGATGGACCTGGCCGCCCCCGGCACGACGCAGCGCCTTGCGGCTCGCGCGCGCCCCGATGTCGTCATCCATCTGGCGGGGATGCCCGGGGTGCGCCGATCGGTCGCCGAACCCGCGCGATACGTGCGATCGAACATCGTCGCCACGCAAAACCTGCTCGATGCATTCGCGCGGCAGCATCCCGTGCCGATCGTGTTCGCCGGGACCAGTTCGGCGTATGGAAACGATACGGTGCCGCCCTTCGAAGAGTCGGCGCCTTGCAACGCGCCGCTCAGTCCCTACGCGGCGACGAAACGCGCTTGCGAACTGCTGTGCGCGGCCGCCGCCGAAACCTTCGCCGCGCCGATTACCGTCCTGCGGCTGTTCACCGTGTACGGTCCCCGTCAACGGCCCGATTTGGCGATCCGCAAGTTCGCGACCGCGATGCTGCGCAAGAAAGAAATCACCGTGTTCGGCGACGGATCGATGGCGCGCGACTTTACGCACGTGAGCGATATCGTGCGCGGCATCGCGGCGGCAGCCCGGGAACGCTCGGGCTTCCGGATCGTCAATCTCGGAAACGCCTCGCCCGTGACGGTGCTCGACCTCGTCGAGAAGCTGGGCAACGCGCTCGAGATTTCACCGCGCGTGCGGTTCGTCGCACGCCCGGCGGGCGAGATGAACATAACCTACGCCAACATCGATCGCGCCGGGGAACGCTGGTCGTGGCGCCCCTGCGTTCCTCTCGACGACGGACTCGCCGAGTTTGCTCGCTGGCTCAAACGGGAGCGCCGGACGGTCCCCGAACGGCTTCGCCGCATCGTGACACGAGGCCACTTGCCGGCCCGCATCCGAGACCTCCTGACGCGCCTGAACGTGCCTTCATCGAATCCCGCGCGTTATTAACGTACAGTCTGCCAAGAGCGCTGGCGTGGCCTCATCTCATTCGGCGGAGAGGCAACAAAGAAGCCGCTTGGGCCTAAAGAAACGCGGGACATAGTCCCTTAAGGATGGCCTGATTTATTCGGCGGCTATTTTCTGATACAATTTGTTCATGACGAACAAGCAGATCACGCTTGCGACCGCCGGTTTTGAACGCTATTCCAAAG